>NZ_CAUFYA010000014.1:0-96767 GCF_959596855.1 uncultured Butyricimonas sp. | reverse complement strand
AACGCGCACGAGATTGGGGCAACGGCTTTTGCCCTGTTCACGAAAAATCAAAGACAATGGAAGGCTGCCCCCCTGTCGGCAGATAGTATAAGGCTGTTTCGGGAACGTTGCGAGCAGTATGGTTACACGGCTAAACAGATATTGCCGCACGACAGTTACTTGATTAATCTCGGGCATCCGGAAGCCGTGAGTTTGGAGAAGTCCAGAGAGGCATTTTTCGATGAAATGAAGCGTTGCGAGGAGTTGGGTTTGGACAGGTTGAATTTTCACCCGGGAAGCACGTTGAAGGAGATTAGCGATGAGGCTTGCTTGACCTTGATAGCGGAGTCGATTAATATGGCATTGGAACGGACGCGCGGGGTTACTGCCGTGATCGAGAATACGGCAGGACAAGGTTCTAACTTGGGCTACAAGTTCGAGCAGATTGCCTATATCATCGATAAGGTGGAAGATAAAACCCGTGTCGGGGTTTGTATTGATACTTGTCACTCGTTCGCGGCGGGGTATGATTTGGCAACTTCTTCCGGTTTCACGGAAACATTCGAGCATTTCGATAACGTGATCGGGTTTAAATATTTGCGGGGAATGCACTTGAACGATGCCAAGAAAGAGTTGGGTTCCCGTGTCGATCGTCACGATAGTTTGGGTAAGGGAACGTTAGGTATCGAGCCGTTCAAATGGATCATGCAAGACGGGCGGTTTGACGGGATTCCTTTGATTCTGGAAACACCGGATGAATCGTTATGGCCGGAGGAAATCAAGATGTTGAAAGGATTTGTAAAATGAAAATATTACATACTTCGGACTGGCATTTGGGAAAACGCTTGAACGAGCGGGAAAGGATACAGGAGCAGGTAGAAGTAATGGATGAAATTGTGCGAATCACGGAAGAGGAGAACGTGGATGTTGTTGTTGTTGCCGGGGATTTGTTCGATACGTTTAATCCGTCGGTGGAGGCGATAGAATTGTTGTATCGCGCGTTGCATCGTTTGGCGAACGGTGGCAAGCGGTTGGTGGTGGCTATCGCGGGAAATCATGATTCGCCCGATCGGGTGGATTCGCCCGACGTGTTGGCTCGTCAGCATGGAATCTTTTTCGTGGGTAGCCCGAAGGTTCATTTTAATTCCACGGTGACGGACGGGGGGATTGAGTTATCGCGTTCGGAAAAGGGAATTTCCGAATTTCGGTTGCCGGGATACGAGTATCCTTTGCGGGTGATGCATACCCCTTATGCCAATAGTCTACGCTTGTGTCGATTTCTTGGAGTCGAGGAGCAGGAGGAGGGATTGCGTGCCGTGCTTCGGGAGCATTGGGGTGTGTTAGCCGCAAAGTATTGTGATAACGCGGGAGTGAATTTGTTGGTGACGCATCTTTACGTGGCACGGGAAGGGGGAGATATGCCGGAGGAACCCGAGGATGAACGTCCGATTAATATCGGCGGGGCGGATGCGGTGTACACGTCATTGATACCCGACGGGATACAATATGCGGCGTTGGGGCATTTGCATCGCTGGCAAGTGGTGGACACGGTGCCTTGTCCGGCGGTGTACAGCGGTAGTCCTCTGGGATATAGTTTTAGCGAGGCGGAGCAGAATAAATATGTCACGATCGTGGAGGCGGAGCCGGGACAAGAGGTGCGTTTCGAGAAGCGGCGTTTGACAAGCGGGCGTCCGTTGGTGCGGGTGCGTTTCGAGGGGGTGGAGCAGGCTGTGGCTTGGTTGGCGGGGCATCCCGAGGCGTGGGTGGAATTGACGGTAGCGACCGATACTTACCTGACTGCCGCTGAAACGAAGTCGATACACGAGGCGCATGACGGTATCGTGTGTTTGATTCCGGAGGTGAAAGAAGCGTCGGTTTCCGATGAACGGGTGGCGTCGATACATGATTTGCGTTCTGACGTGAACGCTCTTTTCGCCGAGTATTTTCGTCGTCGTAAAGGGCAGGAACCGAATGACGAGATTATGGCGTTGTTTAAAGAAACTTTATCAATTGAAAATTGAAAGTTGAAAATGGAAAATTATAAAAAGCTATCAAATCGAAATCAAGAGTTCTCATTTTCAATTTTCAATTCTTAATTTTCAATTATATTATGGTTCCGGTTAGATTGACATTAGAAGGTATATATTCGTATAGAGAAGCGCAGACGATAGAATTCAATCGGCTGACGGAGGCTAAGTTGTTCGGTATTTTCGGTCCGGTGGGAAGTGGGAAATCGACGATTTTGGAGGCGATGATTTACGTGATTTACGGGGTGATCGATCGGTTGAACAACGAGGTGAAGTATAATTTGATGAATCTTCAGTCCGATCGCTTGTTCGTAGATTTTGAATTCAAGGCGGGCGAACAGGGACGGGATTTTAGAGCCACGGTCGAGAGTAAGCGGAACAAGAAAAGGTTTACCGATATCTCTGTTCCGAAATTTTTATATCACGCGTGGAAGGACGGGGAATGGATGCCGTGTACCCGGGAAGATGTTATCGCGGCGATAGGGCTTAATGCGCAAAATTTCAAGCGGGTTGTGATTATTCCTCAAGGTAAGTTTCAAGATTTTCTTATGCTTCGGGATAAGGAGCGCACGGAGATGATGATGGAGCTTTTCGGGGAGTTGCGCCGTTATGATTTGGGCGGTAAGGTGGCTTATCTGGAGGGGGAAACCAACAAGAAAATGATTGATCTGAAAGGACAGTTGACCGGATTGGGAGAGGTTAGCGAGGATGCATTGGCAGAGAGCAAGAAACGATTGGTGGGATTGCGGGAAGATGCGGAACGATTGAAAAAGGCGTTGCAAGAGGGGACGGAACGGGAAAATCAATTGAAAAAAGTGAAACAGCTGGTGGAGGAACGGGGTGTTCGGGAAGAGGAGGAAAAAGGTTTGTTGGGACAAAAAGAGAGTATCGCCGAATTATTGAAACAGGTCGAGAAGTACGAGTATTGTTTGCAATATTTTCAACAACCGATCAATCGCTGGGAAGATAGTTTCCGCCGTTTGGCGGAATCTGAAAAAGCTTTGTCCGGGTATCGGGAACGGTTGGTTGGCAAACAACAGGAGTTGACTTGTTTTAAAGAACAATATAATGAATTGAAGTTGAGATACGAGGAGCGGGATCAGTTGAAAGTGCGGGTGGAGCGGTTGGAAGGGGTGATTCGCTTGCGAAGTTTGACGGTGGAACAGAAGGATTTACGGGAACGGCATGCCAAAGGGGAGGCTATGGTGGCTACCACACGAGAGGAAGTCGAGGTTTTGAAACGTCAATTGGCGGAGCGGAAAGATAGACTGGAGAAATTGGTGCAGTCTATCCCGGATATGAAGTTATTGTCTGACATTCGGGAGTGGTATAGCCAGTATCATCATTCGCGGGAAGAAGAAACACGGGTGCGGGAGGAGTTGAAGCAGGTTGAAAATGAGCTGTTGAAAGATAAGGAAGTTGTTCTGTCCCATAAGCAAAAATATTCCTTCTTCGCTGATGCGGAAAGCGATACGTCAGAAGAGTTGTTGGAAGTATCTGAAAAAAGGAGCCAACAGATAGAGCGGGAATTAAAGGGTTGTCGGGATGAATTGATGCATCTGAATACTCGTCAGCGTTTAGTCGATTTTGCCAAAGAATTGAGCGAGGGGGAACCTTGCCCGTTGTGTGGTGCGTTGTCACATCCCGCACCTTTGCACGCGGAGGAGATGGAGGGCGTGATGCGTTTGACTGCGGAGAGAATCAAGGCGTTGGAACGCGAGCGGGAGGAATTGAACCGGAGGAGTTCCGTTTTAGCCATTGCGGGTGAACGAAAGCGCTTGAATTTGAACAGACAGGTACAGGCGAAGATAAAGCAAGAAGAAATACAACATAAATTGCAGGAGCATTTGTCCCGTTTTGTATGGGAGGGTTTCGCCCCGGATGACGTGCGACATCTTAAGGAAGAGATCGACAGGGCGGCGTCTTTAGGGAATGAACGGAAACAGTTGGAGGCGGAGGTGAAGCAGACGGAGTCGGAGATTGAATTGAAGAGAGGTCATTTGGAAAAATACAGTAAACGGTTGGAGGAGATTGACCGGGAAGTGGTGCAGCGTGAAACGCAGATGGAGTTGTTGCGGGAACAGTTGAATGGCTTTGACGTGACCGTGTACATGGAAACCGGTCTGGAGAGTTTGAAGGGGGAGAAAGAGAAGTGTCTTACTGTTTTTGAAAAACTGGGAAAAGATTACCGGGAGGCTACCGAGCGATTGCAGCTTATGGAGAACGAGTATCGAAAGTGGGAAGGCGGCGCGGAGGAAAAAGAGAAAGAAATCGTGTTGCTCCGAGAGGAAAAGAAGAGTGGAGAAGAGAAATTGAGCGCGTTGTTAAGGGAGAGTGTTTATGAAGATATAGCGGCGGTGCGTGGAACGCTGGACAAGAAACTGGATTTACCTGCCAGCCGAAGTAGGATAAATCAATTTAATCAACAATTGCACGTCGTGCGGGTAAGGAAATTGGAATTGGAGAAGTTGCTTGCCGGGGTGGAGTACCGGGCGGAGGAGCATGAGGCATTGGTGCGTCAACTGGAAGAGTACCGGCTACGGGAGAGGGAAGTGTTGGCGGAACATGGCGCGTTGGCAAATCAAGTCAAAGATATGGAAAACCGTGCCGCTGCACGGGTGAAGATTGGGAAAGAGTTGGATGTTCTGGATGCTCGGCTTAGGAATTTGCAGGTATTGAAAAGTTTGTTCCGCGGGAATGATTTCGTGAAATTCGTGTCGTCGATTTATTTGCAGAATTTGTGTAATGCGGCGAACGAGCGTTTCTACCGGATGACTCGCCAGCGTTTGAAGTTGGAGTTGGACGAGGATAATGATTTCGTGATTCGGGATTACATGAACGAGGGGCGAACCCGTAGTGCCCGCACGCTTTCCGGGGGACAGATATTTCAGGCTTCTCTTTCGTTAGCGTTGGCGTTGACCGATAATATCCGGCATTTGACGGGGAGTGACCAGAATTTCTTTTTCTTGGACGAGGGATTCGGTTCTCTTGATAAAGAGTCTTTGCGTGTCGTTTTTGAAACGCTCAAATCGTTGCGGGAAGAGAACCGGGTGGTCGGTCTGATTTCTCACGTAGAAGAGATGCAGCAGGAATTACCGGTATGCGTGTTCGTGGAGAACACGACGGAACGGGGGAGTGTTGTGACAATTGACAATTAAATTAATTTGTGATTTATGATTTGCGATTTACGGTAAAAAAAGCCTTGGCAAGTGCCGTTGGAATCATAAATCTAAAGTTATAAATCATAAATCTAAAATCATAAATCTAAAATATGAAAGTCGGTTTATTATCAGATACCCACGGGTGGTTAGACCCGAAGATTGTGGAGTTTTTTAAAGCGTGTGATGAAGTGTGGCATTGTGGGGATATCGGGGATGTGGCGGTGGCGGATGCTTTAGCGAAACGGTTTAAGTTGCGTGCCGTGTACGGGAATATTGACGGGGAATTGTCGCGTAGAATGTTTCCGGGGACGGAGGTTTTCCAATGCGAGGGGGTGAAGGTGATGATGACTCATATCGGGGGATATCCCGGTCATTATGACAAGAAGGCGGCGGATGTTTTACGACGGGAACGACCTAAATTATTTGTTTGCGGTCATTCGCATATTGCGAAAGTGAAATACGATCAATTATTGGATTGTTTGCATATCAATCCGGGTGCGGCGGGGAAATTCGGTTTCCATACCGTGCGAACAGCCGTGCGCTTTGAAATTAACGGGGAGCGGATTGAGAATCTGGAATTGATAGAGTTGGAAAAATAATTAATTTAAGACTCTGTTAATAGAATTAATACTTTCGGGGTGTTACATTTGCAAATGTTACTCGTAGAAAAGAGAGAATACTAAATATATATTATATGAAAAGAGTTTTACTATCAGCGGTTGCTCTGTTAATCGCTTGTTTGAGTTGGCAAAGTGTTTCGGCACAACGGGATATGCAAGCCGTGCGGGAACAATCTATCAAGTATCAACAATTAATGCAATTGATAGCCGGATATTACGTGGATACGGTTAATTTGAAAAAGGTCACGGAGGATGCTATCGTGAAAGTGTTGGCTGACCTTGACCCTCATTCCGTGTATATACCCCGGGAGGAGTTGGAAGAGGCGAACGAACCCTTGGAAGGAGGTTTTTTCGGTATAGGGATACAGTTTAACGTGCTTCATGATACGTTGACCGTGGTTGACGTGGTTGCGGGAGGTCCTTCCGAAAAGGTCGGGTTGCTCGCCGGTGACCGGATTACGGAGGTTGACGGGGAGAATATAGCCGGAATCGGTATCAGTAACACGGACGTGAGGAAGCGTTTGAAAGGGGAGAAGGGAACCGTGGTGAAAGTTAAGGTGAAGAGAGGGAATGAATGGATTGATTTCAATATCGTGCGGGACATGATTCCGATTTACAGTGTTGATGCCGCGTACATGATTGACAAGAATATCGGGTATATCAAGATTGCCCGTTTCGCTGCCACGACTGTCGAGGAGTTTGAAAAGGCCGTGAAGCAATTGCAGGCAGAAGGGATGAAAGATTTGATTATAGATTTGCAAGGTAACGGCGGCGGTTACATGGGGGCAGCTATCGGTCTTGCCGACCACTTGTTGGACGGGCGAAAGATGATTGTGTACACGGATAGTCCCGCTTATGGCAGGGCTGAAGAGTTTTCTACTCCCGCTGGATTATTCCAAGATGGTCGGGTTGTCGTGCTTCTTGACGGGAACTCCGCTTCTGCCAGTGAAATATTGGCAGGTGCCGTGCAGGACTGGGACCGCGGGTTAATCGTCGGACGCCGTTCTTTCGGTAAAGGATTGGTGCAACGTCAATACCCTTTGGCAGATAAGTCTGCTATTCGCCTTACGATATCCCATTATTTTACACCGTCCGGACGGTGTATCCAAAAACCGTACAAGGGAAAAGATTACCAGATAGAATTGTATGAACGTTACGCTAACGGGGAGTTGCTGAATGCCGACAGTATCGCGTTGACGGATTCCACGAAATACTACACGAAGAAGGAGCATCGTTTGGTTTATGGCGGGGGTGGTATTATTCCCGACGTGTTCGTGCCGATTGATACGAACGTGAATTACAGTTATTTCAATCGTTTGTTAGCGAAGGGTGTTATCGGTGAATTTACTTTGAATTACGTGGATAAGAACCGGGATGCTTTGAAGAAAAAATACCCGAAGTTCGAGATGTTCAAGAAGGATTTTCAAGTGACCGACGCTATGGTGAACGAGATTGTGCAGAAAGGGGAGAAACAGGGGGTGAAAAAGGACGAGAAACTGTTGACTCCGGTTATTCCGGAAATCAAATTATTCGTTAAATCCTTGATTGCCCGGGATTTGTGGGGGATGGCAGAGTTGTACAAGATTTCCAACGAGCAGAACAAAGTGTTGAACGCGGCTGTAAAGACTTTACAGGATGGGACTTATAACAATATTATAAAATAAATGTTGTTTTGGTCTGTTTTTTGATAGAGTTGTTACGTAGTGTTAATACATTGTGAGCTATTGTAATTGAATAATCTAAAATTTGATGGAATGAAAAAGTTTTTATTAGTGGTGATCGCTATGGTCACGTTAGGAAGTGTTCATGCTCAGACTGCGTTCAAGAGCAAAGTCGAAGGTATAACCGGTACGGAATTTTATTTCGGTCCGAAATTCGGATTCAACGTGGCTGGTATAAGTGATGGCCCGAATAAAAGTAAATTGAGTTTCCTTGTGGGAGCTTTTGCCGAATTCAAGTTCAATGATTTATTTGGTTTGCAAACCGAGTTGATCTATTCTCGGCAAGGTGATAAAGGGAAAGAGGGAGGTACTAAATATTGGATGAGGGTGAATTATTTGAATATTCCCGTTTTGGCGAAGTTCTACGTGTGGGAAGGTTTGAGTGTTGATCTTGGTCCGCAATTGGGATTTGCCTTGAATGGAAAGCATAAAACAAAGCATGGAGGAACTGAAACGAAATCCACTATAAAACATTTGAATACGGTAGATTTGAGTTTTGGAATGGGATTGTCCTATGATTTCGATATGGGATTGGTTTTATCGGCTCGTTACAATTTGGGATTGACTAACGTGGTTGAAAAGGATAAAACTTACGGTAATAACCAAAACCGTGTATTCCAGTTGTCTGCCGGATGGAAGTTCTAGGAACTGACAATATGAAAAGAATGCCGTCACAATCTTTGCGACGGCATTCTTTTTATATTACAACTCTTTATTTAGAACCGGAAACCTAACGTAAGTCTGAATTCGTTGTTTTTGAATTTCGTGTTGAATTCCGGGGATTCGATTACACCGGAAGGTGCTTCATAGTAATAGAACAACCCGTTGATGTCAGACTTCTTGTGCATGTAAGAGGCATCGGCATAGAATGAACCGAGATTTACCCCTAAACCGCCTGAATATATCTGAATGTCATTATCTTCATTCATTTCACCCTTTTTATAAGGAGAAGCCGAAAGAGCGTATCCGCCACGGAGGCAGAAAACGCTGTTGAGTCTAAACTCGGCACCTGCTCTAAAATTATGGGTGGCTTTGTAGATGTCTTTGATTGCGTTGTTGGTTTCTAAGTATTCATTTTTTGCATCATCATTTGTGAATTTTGCTGCCGTGTAGTCCACGTACTCGTAATCACCACTAATGATTGCCCGTTGCCCGAGAACGATAGCTACGCCTGCCATTACCCGCCATGGGGTTTTCAGTTTGTATGAATAATCTGTATAGGCAGTCCATCCATATTCAAAGCCGGGCTTTGGTTCTGCATCTTCTACTGGTAGTTCAGAGAATTTAGCCGATACATTATTTTGCGCAAATGCATCTAAATTATAGTATGTCGGGGTGTGAATTGCCGCACCGATACGAATAGCCGGAATCGGACGGAATATAAATCCTGCTTTGAAATTTAATCCAGTACCGCTTGATGTGAAATCTTGATACATACTGAATTTTTCCAGTTTATTTGTTATGTCTTTTCCAATTATCTCTTCTGTATAAACTGAATATGATTTATAGTGCAGGGATTGAATTCCGAGCGTTGCCCCGAAATAGAATTTATCACTGAGATTACCACCGAGCGATATGGCATATTCACCTTGGAATCCTCGTTCCCTCGTGTATTTATAGTGCTGCAGTCGATCTGTTTCCCGAATGGGATTCTCGTAATTATAATCCTTGTTTTCGATAGCTTCTTTGCTTAAATAAAGCATATAAGCGTCATAAGCTAATCCTGTAGTGAAATCGTTCAACTGTTGAGGCGATTTTCCGTCTGCTTCTTCTTTCCACACGTTTGCTAAGGATGAATTACCGTCTGTTTCGTAATATCCTTGGAAAATATTCCTGTTGAAGTTATTCAAGGTCGAGTAGTTGAAACCGACATTGAAATTCTTTAATATTCTATTATTAGGACTAAAGGATAATACCAATCCGGCATTACTCATGATAAACATGTTTTTTTCGTTATCAATTCCTTTTGTTTTGGCATGGGCGAAATCCATCATCGGAGTAAAGCTAAACTCGGATTTACGGAACACCCCTATACCGGCGGGATTCATTGATAAAGTTGTTAAATCACCACCCAGTGCTGTGAAAGCTCCACCCATTGCAGTAACCCTTGCGGAACCGAATGGGACTATTCTGGAGAATCTAAGCGCATCTTCCTCGTTTTGTGCTGAAGCTGATAATGTGAAGAGGAATAGAACCGGGAGTATATATAATATTTTCATATCCAAAAGTATTAATTTAGACATTATCTTCTGCTGCCCGTGTTTGTACGTTCAACTGGTCCGCTACCGCCACCGCTTGAGCGGGAACTGGAACTGCTACCATATGATCCGCCGCTGCTATTGCCTCTGGAATAACTTCCGGAACTATATGACGGATTGTAGGTTGAGCCTGAATTACCGCGGTCGAAGCTACTGCTTCTGGTTGTGCCGGAACTTCTCGAAGAGCGGGAGTACGTGCTGTACGACCGGGCGTTACGATTTGTCGTGTACTGTTTTTTAGGAGCATAACGGGTTGTTGAAGCCGTTGGTCTTTCCACTGCACCACCCCAACCCGGACGATGATGTCCCCAGTTCGGTCCGTGGTGTCCCCATCCCGGGCGATGTCCCCAGTGCGGATAACCCCATCCCGGGTAGTAACCGTAATTTGGGCCCCATGAATTCCAACCCCAAGGGTCGTAATATCCGTGATAATACCCGTAGTTATTCCAATAAGGATCCCATCCCCACGAGTTACCCCATCCGAAAGAACCTCTCCATCCCCAACGATCCCAACCGAATGCTACACGGTTGCTCCACGCGAAACTGTCGAAACGGGGATCGTTCCATGCTACAGTCCAGATGTATTTCGGGTAATTACCGAAGATCATTTCGTTATATAATGAAATATTCGAGTTGCTGGGGAACCACCAGTAACGACCGTTTAACGTGAAAACGTTCCAGTCGGAGCTGAATGACAGGTTTTGGGCGATTTCATACCCGTTGCCGAAATAAGCAAAGCCTTCCGGGTAACGGTTCATGATGCGCACGCATTCTTCCAAGTCGTTATCGGAGCCTCTGAAGCCCCCGAGCCAATACCCGTCGCCTTCCGAAACTTCAATTCTTGTCACGGGTTGTCCCGTTCTTTCTTCTTCTTTCTGTACTTGTTTTTCAGTAGCGTAACGTGCCATTCCTATGGCGTGAGATTTAGGATTCACGCTGTTGTCTTGTTCTTTAGGATAGACTTTATCGTTTGCTGTATTCTCTCTGGAAGATGAGTTCTTGTCCGCTACGATGTCCACGCCCGTTTTCTTCTTGATTTCCTGCGCGAAAAGAGAACGTTGCCCGGGAACATAGTAGATATCGTCTTCCTGCGCTCGTGTGAAATTTTGCGAGGAAGAGCAGGCACCGAAAATGACTGCTAATGCTGAAATGTATAACGCTATCTTCATGGCTGTAAATTTATTTCCTTTCTTGTATGACAATTTTTGAGTGTCTTGGTTTATTCTATATATAACAAATTGCGTACCACGCTATGTTTATTTCTCCTACTTTCATGCTAACAAGTCATAAACTTGTCAATCTGTCGGTTGCATTTTGCCTTTTATGCGAGCAAAATGCCTATTATCATGATAAAAATAGAAAATAAAAATCGGAAATCCTAGTTTTTGTTGTAAATTTGCGCTTGTTTTATCAAAAAATAATGAGATGGCTAAGTTTTTAACTTCAAGAGAAGAGAATTATTCACAATGGTACAATGATCTGGTCGTGAAAGCCGGATTAGCAGAGAATTCAGCAGTAAGAGGATGTATGGTGATAAAACCTTACGGTTATGCCATATGGGAGAAGATACAACGTCAGTTGGACCAGATGTTTAAAGACACCGGGCATAGCAATGCTTATTTCCCGTTGTTGATTCCCAAATCTTTCTTTTCCAAGGAAGCTGACCACGTGGAGGGATTTGCCAAGGAGTGTGCGGTTGTAACTCATTATCGATTGAAAAATGATCCCAACGGGGGCGGGGTAGTTGTTGACCCGGCTGCCAAGTTGGAAGAAGAATATATTATTCGTCCGACTTCCGAGACGATTATCTGGAATACTTACAAGAATTGGATTCAGTCATACAGGGATCTTCCGATCTTGTGTAACCAATGGGCTAACGTGATGCGCTGGGAGATGCGTACGCGTATGTTCCTGCGTACTGCCGAGTTCTTGTGGCAAGAAGGCCACACGGCTCACGCCACGAAAGAAGAAGCTGTCGAGGAGGCTCATAAGATGGTACGCGTGTATGCCGAGTTTGCCGAGAAATGGATGGCAATGCCCGTTATCATGGGACACAAGAGTGAAACGGAGCGTTTCGCCGGGGCTTTGGATACACTGACGATCGAGGCCATGATGCAGGACGGGAAGGCTCTGCAATCGGGTACTTCTCATTTCTTGGGACAGAATTTTGCCAAGGCTTTTGACGTGCAATTTACCACGAAAGAGGGGAAACAAGAGTACGTGTGGGCCACATCTTGGGGAGTTTCTACCCGTTTGATGGGAGCGTTGATTATGGCTCATTCCGATGACAACGGTTTGGTGTTGCCGCCAAAACTGGCTCCGCTTCAAGTGGCGATAGTTCCGATTTACAAGAGCATGGAGGGATTGGAGAAAATCCGTCAAACGGTTAGCGGTTTAATCGAGAAACTGAAGAAAGCCGGAATCACGGTTAAGTTCGATGATCGGGACACGCAAAAACCGGGTTGGAAATTTGCCGACTACGAGTTGAAAGGTGTTCCCGTGCGTTTGGCCATGGGAGAGCGTGATCTGGAAAACGGAACGATTGAAGTGGCTCGCCGCGATACTTTGACCAAGGAAACGTTACCCTTGGAAGGTATTGAATTACATATCGAGAAGTTATTGGACGAGATTCAGGAGAATATATACAAATTGGCACTGGATCGGCGTAACAATTGGATCACGAAAGTGGATTCTTACGAGGAGTTCAAAACGTTGATTGACACGAAAGGCGGGTTCTTCTTGTGTCATTGGGACGGAACCCCGGAAACGGAGGAGAAGATCAAGAACGAGACGAAAGCCACGATTCGTTGTATCCCGTTTGATGCTCCCGAGGAAGAAGGCAAGTGCATGGTGACAGGGAAGCCGTCGCACAGGAGGGTGTTGATAGCGAGAGCTTATTAATTTTAAATTTTAAATTGTAGATTTTAGATTGCAATGGCAGTCTGAGTCGAAATTGGATAATTTAAAACTTAAAATTTAAAGTCTAAAATTTAAAATTGTTTTATGTTGCCAGTAGTTGAGCGTTTTCTCAGGTATGCGAAGATACACACGGAATCGGATCGGGAAACCGGGTTGGTTCCGAGCACACCGGGACAATTGGAATTTGCTTATCTCCTTTCAGAGGAGATGCAAGCAATGGGTATGCAGGACGTGTCAGTAGATGATTACGGGTATGTGATGGGATTTGTGCCGGGGAACACGGACAAGGAGTGTTCATCTATCGGGTTTATCGCCCACATGGATACTAGCCCGGATATGACGGGTAAACACGTGAAACCACAGATAATCGAGAACTACAAGGGTACAGATGTTCTTTTAAATAAAGAAAAAGGGTTTACTTTGTCACCGGATGATTTCCCTGAGTTGAAGAATTACGTGGGGACGGATTTGATCGTGACGGACGGGAATACCCTTTTGGGTGCGGATGATAAAGCGGGTATTGCCGAGATTTTGACGGCAATGGAGTATTTGATTCAGCATCCGGAAATCAAACACGGGAGAATTGCCGTTTGCTTTACCCCGGACGAGGAGATTGGAGAAGGAGTAGACCATTTTGATTTGAAGAAATTCGGGGCTAAGTTCGCTTATACCTTGGATGGGGGTGAGATCGGAGAATTGGAATACGAGAATTTTAATGCGGCTTTGGCTCGCTTGACGTTCAAGGGAAGGAATTTCCACCCCGGTTACGCTAAAAACAAGATGGTTAATTCTATCAAGGTAGCCAACGAGTTCATGGCAAGTCTGCCGAAAAAGGAGGCTCCCGAGTATACTTCCGGTTACGAAGGCTTTTTCCATATTTATTCCATAAAAGGAACCGTGGAAGAAACGGTACTTGAAATATTGATTCGTGATTTTGATAGAGAAACTTTCGAGTGGCGCAAAGGGGTAATCGAGAACGGTGTTCGGGAGTTTACCAGAAAATACGATTTGCCGGTATTGTTGGATATGAAGGATCAGTACGCGAACATGAAAGAACGACTTGAACCTGTACGGTACATCGTGGATATCGCCAAACAAGCCATGGTGGAGTTAGGCATCAAACCTTTGTTTGTGCCTATCCGGGGAGGTACTAACGGCTCGAAATTGTCTTTCATGGGATTGCCCACCCCGAATTTGTCTAACGGGGCACATAATTCTCACGGGCGTTACGAGTATATTCCCGTGTCGTCCATGGAGAATGCGGTTAAATTGATCGTGAAGATATCCGAATTTTGTGCTAAAGTTTGAGTTTATGAACTTAACGTGTAACAAATTTTCATTGTTTCACGTTTCATGTGATAAAGTTACTTTGTAGAATTATATCACGAATTATTTAAAAAGAATATGATGAGAGGATTTTTATGCATTGCCTTCTTTTTGTTGGGATGGGGGCAATTAGATGCGCAGCCGGTAAGAGATACGGCTTGGACTAAAGCGGGATATTTCGGGTTGAAATTGACACAGGTTAGCTTGAGTAGTTGGTCTGCCGGAGGTGAGTCCGCGATGGCATTTGATAGCCAGATAACGTACAGTGCCGATTTTAAACGTGAGCGTCAATTATGGCAAAATCGTTTGGAATTGGGATACGGTTTGACCAAGAATGACGGGAAAAGCGCCCGGAAGACAAACGATAAGATCTATTTCGCTTCTACATACGGTTATCAGATGTATAAAGCGTGGTACTGGAGTGCCTTGTTGAACTTTAACACGCAGTTTGCCAAGGGTTATGATTATAACATCGAGGATTCTGATTTTATATCTAAATTCTTGGCGCCCGGGTATTTAGTGATTGGAGTCGGTGCCACGTGGAGTCCGAATAAGATATTTACGGCGACCATTACTCCTGCTTCATGGCGGGGAACTATCGTGGCAAACAAACGCCTGTCGGATGAAGGTGCTTTCGGCGTGGACAAGGGAAAACATTTGCTGTCAGAGTTCGGTGCCAACTTGAAGGCCGAAGTAAACTACGAGTTTTTGCAGAACATGACGATTTATTCCCGTTTGGAATTGTATTCTAATTACTTGGAAGATCCGCAGAATATTGATGTCCGTTGGGACGTGCAGTTGAATATGGCTATCAATAAATGGTTTTCAACCACGTTGTCTACCAACTTGCTGTATGACAATGACGTGAAGATCGCGCAGAAAGACGGAACCGCCGGACCGCGGGTTCAGTTTAAAGAAGTGTTGGGAGTGGGGTTGCAGATTCATTTCTAGGAAGATTAACCAAGATTTTGTGTAAACGTGGAATACGGAATGCTTGCAAGGCACCGTATTCCACGTTTTTTTCTAGTCTTCTTTTATATCATTTATAATCATTGAAATGTTTTTCAATTTTGCTTCAGATGCTGCTAAATCTATTTTTAGTTTTTTGTTTTCTTCTTGCAATCGCTCAATTGTTTCTTGCAGACTTTCAATTGAAACAGTAGGTGAAGGAATTTTATTATATGCCGCATCGAAAAAGCCTATTAATTCTATACGAGAATGACGATATGAACTGAATGAATAATCATAGGGAAGTAAGGCAATAATGTACTTTTATTAAATATGTCTGTCCTTTAGAGCAATCTAAATACAAGGGAGTGGCTTGATTAGTCCAATAATCGTGTTTAATTATCCTTACTTTAACCGCAAAGCCGAAGAGAAATAACCCTAAAGCTACTGTTTTTACCGTGCTTGAGGTGTTCGTGCATCTATGTTGCCCCTATCTTACATGGAGCAACATAAATGCACGAACGGAGCGATATTGGTAAGAAAGGTAACTTTACTGCGGTTTTACAGTGGCTCTTCAATAGGATTACACTTGTTCATGCGAACCGGAAAGCCAACAATGATAATTATTATTCTGTAACCGCCGTAACAGTTACGGCGGTTATAAAGATACAAAAAGAGGCTGCATCGTGCAGCCTCTTTTTATATGAATAAAGTTGTTGCTTATTTTGTAACTCTTTCAAGCCATTTCACCATGCCAAGCATAACGCCCATGGATACAAGGCATACGATTAAGAATACAGTCCAGCATTGCCAGATTGGCCATGCGTTGTACATAAGGGGACCAATCCAAAGCAGAAGGTTACCGAGAGCGGTAGCCGCTAACCATAGACCTTGACATAAACCGAGCATGCTCTTGGGGGCAACTTTTGACACGAAGGACAATCCAAGAGGAGAGATAAACAACTCTGCAACTGTCAAGAAGAAGTAAGTGGCGATAAGAACCCACCAGTGAGCCTTGCTTGCCATTTGCTCTGCGATAGGCAATAATTTGAATGAATCTGCTGAAGGATAACCTTTCATCAAGGAGAAAATTGCAAGGAACAAGAAGGCCATACCTGCGATGAACATACCGATAGCGATTTTGCGGGGAGTTGAAATTTCTTTACCGCGTCTTGCGAGAGCCCCGAAAATAGCCATGATAATGGGGGTAAGGACAATCACGAAGAAGGGATTGATTGCTTGCCATACTTCAGGAGCGACTGCAGAGGAATCCACGAAGTCGCGGGCGAAGAATGAAAGTGACATACCGTTCTGGTGGAATGAGAACCAGAAGAAAATAACTATACCCAAAACAGCAAATAACGCGTACATTCTCTGTTTAATTTCTTTAGCCATAGCAGCTTTCTCCTCCGGGGTGTAGTCTACGCTTTGAGTTGTAGCTTTTTTCGCGGGATTCGGGAAAGTCTTTTGTGAAATAAAGAAAATTACAAGAGAGATAAGCATGGCTGCAACAGATGCAATGAATGAGTAGTGAATACCTTCATTGAAAATTTGCAGGTATTGGCTGCAAGATGCGGTCAGGTCGGAAACGGCTCCACCGGCAGCAACCATAAGTTGTTGTAAGTTGGCAAGAGCTTCCGGTGCCATAGCGGCAGCGTTGTTAATATACTCGTGGCAAAGTGCCGGGAGTTGCGCGTTGTAAGTGAATCCGTTTGTTCCCAACCACCATTGGCGTAAAATCGGAGCGATGAACGGGGCAATCAAACCACCCACGTTGATAAACACGTAGAAGATTTGGAATCCTGAATCCCGCTTGTCTTTCGCGATTTTGAGAGCTTCCGGACCTTGTTTGGCGGCGTCAGCCTCGAAGTTATCGTACATCTGACCCACGATAGCTTGCAAGTTACCTTTGAACAAACCGTTACCGAAGGCAATGAGGAACAGGGCAACGCAAGTGAGCGTCAACAACCAAGTCGTGTTTGCCGCGGTAGCGAGGATTGGAATGGACAGGATAATGTATCCTAATGCCATAATTACAAGACCGGTCTTAATGGTACCCTTGTAGTTTTGCGTGCGGTCAGCAATAAGACCTCCGACAAGGCTTAAAATGTATATACCGGCGTAAAAGAAAGAGTAGATAGTACCACTGGCAGCTTCACTCAAACCAAATTTAGAACATAGGAACAACACGAGTACGGCATTCATGATGTAGTAGCCGAAACGTTCTCCCATATTACTTAGAGCCGCGGTAAGCAACCCTTTAGGATGATTTTTAAACATAACTTTTGTTTTTGATTCGTATTGATTAATATTAAAATTATTTCATTCACGCTAACAGCACGCAAATATAATTTATTTTTTTATCTTTAGTCCTTGAAAACGTTTGAACTCTGTTATGAAGAACGAATATAGAAAAATTTTCAAGACATCCGAACTGCGGGAATTGGATGAATATACGATTGAGAATGAGCCGATAACGTCGTTAAATCTGATGGAAAGGGCGGCTAGTTTATTGACACAAAAATTATTGATTTTTTTTTCACGTGGTCATATTTTTAACATTCTGGCGGGAAGCGGGAATAATGCCGGCGACGGGTATGTCGTGGCTAGGTTGTTGAATGAAAAAGGGTTGATAACCAAGGTGTTCGATTTGTGTCCGGGGAAGCAATTATCGCCCGACTGTGCCGTGAACAGGGAGCGTTTTGTACGAAACGGGGGAGAGTGTATCGAGGTGGAAAAAGCGGAAGATTTTCTGCCGGATGAAAACAGTGTTATTATTGACGCGATTTTCGGTGCCGGGTTGAATCGTCCGGTGACCGGATTTTTGGGGGATGTCATTCGAAAGGTGAACGAGTTGCCTAATACAGTTGTGGCAATAGATATTCCTTCCGGTTTACTCGGTGAAGATAACCGGGAGAATGACGGGGCTATCGTGGAGGCTGATTACACTTTTACATTTCAATTTCCTAAACTGGCATTCATGTTCCCGGAGAACGGGAAGTATGTCGGGGAAGTAGAGGTATTGGATATTCATTTGCATCCGGGTATTTTGCGGGAACGGGATTCTTCTTGTTATTTTTTGACCGAGGATGCGGTGGCCTCCCGTTTGCTGATGCCGGAGAAGTTTTCACATAAAGGGACCTTGGGGAATACCTTATTAATAGCGGGGACTCCCGCGATGCCGGGAGCCGCCGTGTTGGCGGCAAGAGGAGCCATTCGTTCGGGAACGGGATTGTTGACGGTGCATGTGCCTCGTTTCGTGAAAGAGATGATCCATTTTGCCGTGCCCGAGGCATTGGTGGAGGTGGACTCGAGTGACTACTGTTTCTCGGGCGTGAACGATTTGTCTAGGGTGCAGGCTGTCGGGATCGGACCCGGTTTAGGGACGAGTGATGTGACGAGGTACGGGATGCGTCGGTTGCTGAAGGCATGGCGGGGGAAAATGGTGATTGATGCCGATGCCTTGAATCTGCTTGCTGCCGATGCGGAATTGTTGAGTCTGGTACCCCGGGGAGCCGTGTTGACGCCTCACCCGAAAGAATTCGAGAGATTGGCAGGAAAAAGTGAAAATGATTTTGATAGATTAAATAAATTAAGCACCTTTGCAGGTCTACACCAACTGTATGTAGTATTGAAGGGGGCGCGCACGGTGATAGCCTCTCCCGACGGTAATTGTTATTTTAATATGACAGGAAACCCGGGAATGGCAAAAGGAGGGGCGGGAGATGTGTTGACCGGAATCATTGCTGCGTTGCTGGCAAGTGGACACGAGCCGTTGGATGCAGCCGTTATCGGTGTTTACGCGCACGGTAAGGCGGGTGATCTGGCAGCCGCGGAATTTGGAATGAGGGGAGTCCGGGCGGGCGACATCGCGGATAAGCTGGGGTTGGTGTGGAAAACGTTGGAAACATATAATATTGCTAAGTAGTGATAAACGAAATGAAACGACTTTTATTGATTATCGGGTTGATGGGATTAGTATCCCTGTCTGTTTTAGGACAGAAGAAGAGAGAATTAACGACTCCTGTATCTGTGAATTATGCCTTGCCGAAGATCGGTTATGATATAGTGGTCACGATGGAGTGTGTGGAGGCTGTGCCGGGACCTTTCCGTAAATATGCCATGCAGCAATTGGGGGTGCAGCCGGAAATCATGACGCCGGGAGAGGAATGGACGATCAAGAATATCCGTTTCGTGCCGAAAGCGTTGCCGGATACCAAAGCGATGTACACGCTGAATGCCGCGGGTGAATATAATTCGATAACGGTCAACGTGACCCCGAAAGGTTTTTTGGCCGGATTGGGAAGCGGGGTTACCAATAATAGTCACGACGGGAAAATGGTGTATGTGCCGGATAAAGAAGCCGCGGATGCCGATATTGATTACGTGCGTTTCGGGTTGCGTTCCACGCAAAAAGAGGTGTTGGATTCCAATTTCACGGAGATGGAAGTAGAGGGAGAGATTCGTAGAGTATGGGATCCGATCGAGCGTCATGTGCTGAAGGAAGAAAAAGATTACGTGAGCGAAATCACGGAAGATTTATTTGCCATACGGAAAAAGAGATTGGAACTTTTAACCAACGGAACGGCTACTGCCGAGGCTCTAAAAGCGTTGGATAAACTGGAACAGGATTATATGAGTCTTTTCATGGGTAAGAAGGTGCGGAGTAAAGTTGTTCGTACATTTACCTTTGTACCCGAGAAAGCGGACGAAGCTGTTGTTTTATTCCGTTTTTCCGCGGAAGACGGGATAACGGCTAAGAATAATGTTTCGGCACAGCCTTATATCGTGGAACTTCGTAATTTGTTGGTTCGGAAACAAGACGCACCGCAAAAAGAGTCTGCCCGTCCGGTTCCCTCGTTGTTTTACAGAGAGCCGGCAACCGCTGACATTTGCCTCTTGAAAGGTAAAGAAGTATTAATGACGGTAAGTGGTGTTATTCCACAGTTAGGCGTGATCAAGCAATTCCCGTTGGATGTGATCAATAACGAGGGGATAGCCCTTGAATTTTATCCGCTATACGGTTCGTTGAAAAGTGTGATAAAAAAATAATTTCAGGTATTTACAATTCTATTTATGGCGGAGGTAAGCGATAAGGGGTTACTTGGGAGATTCTTGGTGTGGCGTGTTCGCAATATCAAGGAGAAACAGTTCATCGTGATCTTGAGTATCTTGGTGGGTATTGTAACCGGGTTGGCGGGAGTGGTGTTGAAAAATATGGTACATTACACTCACGTGTTCTTCACGGAACGGATGCAGGTGGATAGCGGTAGCTTGTTTTTCTTCGTGTACCCTGTTATCGGTATTCTGCTCACGACGTTGTTCGTGAAATTTTTCGTGAAAGAGGGAATCAGTCACGGGGTGACGAAGGTTTTGTACGCTATTTCTCGTCGGAATAGTATGATAAAACCGCACAACAATTACTCCTCTATGATTGCCAGTACATTGACTATCGGGTTCGGTGGATCTGTCGGAACGGAGGCAACTATTGTATTGACCGGGGCGTCGATCGGTTCGAATCTGGCGCGTATGTTCAGGATGAACTATAAGGTAATGACATTGATGATCGGGTGTGGTGCGGCCGGTGCTATTGCCGGAATATTCAAGGCTCCTATTGCCGGAATTGTGTTCACGCTGGAAGTGCTGATGCTTGATTTGACGATGGCTTCGTTAGTACCTTTAATGTTTACCGCTATTACCTCGTATGTCGTGACTTTCTTCCTGATGGGCGACGGTTTCGTGTTCTCGTACCAGATTACCGATAAGTTCGTGATGGCTAATTTCCCGTACTATGTTATTTTGGGTGTTTTTGCCGGGGTATTGTCCGTGTATTTCGTTCGGATGAATATCCGGATAGAGCAGTTGATCGGGCGGGTGAAAAATATCTGGAAACGGGTGGCTATCGGTGGAGCGTTATTGGGAGTGGTGATTTTTATTTTTCCCCCGCTATACGGTGAAGGTTACTCGGCGTTGGATGATTTGATGGCTGGGCATTCTGATAAATTATTGAATAACACGTATTTTTTCGGTTTTCGGGATAGTACGTTGATGTTGATTCTTTTCGTGGTCGGTTTGATTTTCGTGAAGGTGATCGCCACGGCACTGACGAATGGTAGCGGTGGAGTAGGTGGTGTATTCGCACCGAGTTTGTTCACGGGTGGTGTTGCCGGATTCTTGGTTGCCATGTTGATAAACCTGAGTGGTATCCGTCACGTGGAACCGAGTCATTTCGTGTTGGCGGGTATGGCGGGCACGATGTCGGGAGTAATGAAAGCACCTTTGACGGCGATGTTCCTGATCGCTGAAATTTCGGGGGGATACGCTTTGTTCCTGCCGTTGATGCTGACGTCAGTTATCTCTTACCTGACGAGTCAAGGCATGGAACCTTATTCTATTTATGCCCGTCGGTTGGCTATACAAGGCGATTTACTGACTCACAACAAGGATAAGGCCGTGTTGACCTTGATGAAGTTGAACAAGGTCGTGGAAACGGATTTTAAAACCATCGGGGTGGATGCCACGTTGGGGGATCTGGTAAAAGTCGTATCCAAGTCGAGCCGGAACTTGTTTCCCGTGTTGAATGATCGACAGCAATTATTGGGCATCGTGTTATTGGACGATATCCGTAAGGTGATGTTCAATCAGGATATGTATTCCAAGACTTACGTGAGGGATTTTATGACGACGCCTTCCGTGGTGATTGATATCAATGATTCGATGGAGGTTGTCATGAAAAAGTTCGAGGATTCCGGGGCATGGAATTTGCCAGTTTTGCAAGATCATCAATATCTCGGTTTCGTGTCTAAAGCAAAGATATTCAATACTTACCGTAAAGTGTTAATTCACTTCTCCGATGATGAATAGAATTTATATGTAACTATTTAGCCGTATTCCCGTTATTAGTGAGTGAAATATTTTACTTGTAATGTTTCTAAATAATTCCTTCTATATTGTAAAGAGGTTGTATTATTAGAAATAAAGTATATATTCGCGGCAAAATAGAAAAAACTATATAAACGATATAACTATGTATTGGACACTGGAATTAGCCTCAAAATTGGAAGATGCACCTTGGCCTGCATCAAAAGATGAGTTGATCGACTACGCCATTCGCTCTGGGGCGCCTATGGAAGTGATTGAAAATCTTCAGGATATTGAAGATGACGAGGAGATTTTCGAGAGTATTGAAGATATTTGGCCGGACTATCCGAGTAAAGATGATTTCTTCTTTAACGAGGATGAGTATTAATTGATGGTTGTAATGAATAAAAAGGATTGTCTAAGAAATTAGACAATCTTTTTTGTATAATCTTCCTTGCAGGTGTTGTGGGATTCTCCGTGTTTTACAGAACCATACGTTACCCTTGCTTAACCTCAAAGACGTAGCATGAACGTATCATGGACGTAGCATGAACGTAAATTTGCGTTTATGATGTGTTTATGCTATGTAAATATAGCCTCTTTGGGGATAGGCAAAGGGGAAGAACGGGGCGTGCAACAATTTTGCAAGTGTAAGGTTATTTTTTCAGTAACCGGTGATACTCGTGCAAGAAATTGGGGGTGAATATGGAGGTGTTGTCAGGATTCTCGATTTCTTCGCGAGTCCAGAAACGTCCTTCGTCAACTTCTTCGTTATGGATGTCTATGGCGTCGTGTGCGGTACAGAGGAACGAGAACACGAGTTCGCGTTCACGGGGACTTTCCCACACGTAAGAACCGAGGAACCGGGCTTTGAATTTAGTGATTCCCAGTTCTTCTTGTGTTTCCCGTTTTAAGGCATCTTCAATTTTCTCCCCGAACCCGACATGTCCGCCGACAGCCGTGTCCCACATACCCGGCAGGAAGTCTTTTTTCATGCTTCGTTTTTGCAGGTAGATATCTCCTTGTTTATTCATGATGTGGAGATGGACTACCGGGTGGAGGAGCATGGAACCGGAGTGTACACTGCGGCGGGTGGCTTTTCCGACAACTTCCCCTTTCTCGTTAACCACGGGCAACCATTCGTCGTCACGTGCCGCTTTGGCTAGAAGACGATTTTTGACAAAGAAGGTCAGGAAGAATAAGGCGAGCAGGATGTATAATAACGGTCCTTCTATAAAATCGTGTACTTCTTCATTGCAGAGAAAGGCAGAAGCGAAAGCGACAGCCGTGTGAATGACAAGCAGATAGAATAACAATCCGAGCATCCTGTGCATGGCTTGTTGCTGTTCCGGGGTGATTTGTAAGGTGTTCCGGTATGATTCGGGCAATGTCTTCGTCATGTCGGCTTTCGTGAAAGCGAAAATGCCTAACAATACACACATGGCGGCTTCCACGATGGTTTGTTGTATTCTTTCAAAAGATGTTCCTTCCAATAACACGGCGATTACTCCCAAAGCGATGAAAAATAGGGTATTGGCGAGAGTCGTTTTGTTTATTCTTTTTTCTTTTATCCACGAGTAGAAAAATTCTCCGGCACCAAGTATGATGACGGCAATCAAACCGATTCGCGGGCCAAAAAATTCTTCGGCGATGAAATACAGGATAATCAGTACGAAAGAGGGAAGAAGGGAACGCATAACAATTGAAAATTGAGGATTGAAAATTGAAAATGATAGGGAGTTGCAGGTTACAAGTTAGAGGCTTTGCCTGTACTTGTAACCTGCTAACTTGTGACTATCTGATTTCAGCGTTGAAGAGGTGTTTGTAAGTTCCTATCAACTTGTTCATGCTCTTGTCGATCTGTTTGTCGGTGAGCGTCTTTTCTTCGTCAAGCAGGGTGAAACTTACGGCATATGATTTCTTGTCGGCACCTAGTTTTTCGCCCTCGTAAACGTCGAATAAGGTGACGGATTTCAAGAAAGATTTTTCCGTGCGGAAAGCGGTATCCTTGATTTCTTTGAATGTCACTTTCTTGTCCAGTAAAAGGGCAAGGTCACGTTTCACGGAAGGGAATTTCGGTAGCGGTGCGAAAGTGACCGTTTGGTTTTTGATCGCTTTCAATATATTTTCCCACGAGAATTCAGCGTAATAGACTTCTTGGCTTACATCCGTTTTCTTCAAGGGAGTTTTGCTCACGATACCCATGGAAACGATATGTTTGTCACCTGCCTTGTAAGTCAGTCCTTCGCGGAAGATATCCCGGTCGCTTGCCTCTATTTTCAAGTTATCGGGTTGCAACCCGAGCCGGTTCAATATCATTTCGCAATAGGCTTTCAGGTAGAAGAAGTCTGTTTTGGCTTCTTTGGCGTTCCATGTCGTGATATTTTTATTACCCGTGATGAAAAGAGAAAGCATATTTTCTTCTTTGTATTGCTTTTGAGGATCGTCGGTACCTTCTTTCTTGTGGAAGGTATACGCTTTCCCGAACTCGAATAATTTCAAATTGTGGTTTTTCCGGTTGATGTTGTACGCTACGTTTTCCAACCCGGAGAATAACAGGGATTGGCGCATGGCTCCTAAATCGGCACTGAGCGGGTTGAACAGCATGACCGTCCGTGTCGGGTCAAAGGAGGTGAGGTCCTCGTAATAGCTGGCTTTGGTCAACGAGTTGTTCATTACTTCGTTGAATCCGTTGGCGGCTAACAGGTCGGAAATGATATTTTTCAATTGGTAATCATCCGGTTTTTCGCTGTAGCTTAACGTGGACTTCACGCTATTGGGTACTTCCACGTTATTGAAGCCGTAGATGCGAAGAATGTCCTCGATCACGTCGGCTTCCCGTTTCACGTCCACGCGGTAGGGGGGGACATGTAATAACATACCCTCTTCGTCTTCTTTCACGATCTTCATCTCGAGAGAACGAAGGATGTTTTTGATGGCGGAGTGATCTATTTTTTTACCGATCAGACGGTCGATATGGTCGAATTTCACGGTCACCTCGAAATCTTCCACGGGTGTCGGGTAGATGTCTATCACGTCGGATGTGATTTTGCCGCCCGCTACTTCTTTGATCATCATGGCAGCCAGTTTCAAGGCATAAATCACGATATTCGGGTCTGTTCCCCGTTCGTAACGGAAAGATGCATCCGTGTTCAAGCCGTGGCGACGAGCTGTTTTGCGAACGAATACCGGATCGAAACAAGCACTTTCAAGGAATACGTTCGTCGTGGTTTCCGAGATACCGCTTTCTTGTCCCCCGAATACCCCGGCAATACACATGGGAGCCTCGCTGTTGCAGATCATCAGATCGTCCTCGTGCAATTCTCTTTCCACGCCGTCCAGTGTGGTGAACTTCGTGCCTTTGGCAACACTTTTGACAATCACTTCATCTCCTTTTACTTTATCTTTGTCGAAAGCGTGCAGGGGTTGTCCCAGACCGAACAGGATATAGTTTGTCACGTCCACGATGTTGCTGATGGGGTGCAACCCGATCGCTTTCATCCGGTTCTGTAACCATTCGGGGGAGGGTTTTACCTGTACGCCTTCAATGCAGATTCCTGCATACCGACGGCAGGCTTCCGGTCTTTCCAGACGTACCGATATCTTGGCTCCCGTGCTGTCCGGCTTGAAGCCTTCCACGGAAGGAAGCGCGTACCGTATGTCTTGTGTCTGTTGCAGGTAGGCTGCCAAATCCCGGGCTACACCGAGGTGTGAGGCTCCGTCGATACGGTTCGGGGTGATATCCACCTCGATAACGGTATCCCGGTAAACGTTGAAATAATCTGCCGCGGGTATCCCGACAGGGGTGTCTTCCGGCAATACCATGATTCCGTCATGCGATTCGCCGATACCTATTTCATCCTCTGCGCAGATCATTCCGTTAGAGGCAACTCCTCTGATTTTTGATTTCTTTATCACGAACTCTTCGTCACCTTTGTAGAGGGTTGTACCGACAGTAGCTACTACTACTTTTTGTCCGGCAGCGACGTTAGGTGCACCGCACACGATTTGCTCCGGTTCTCCCGTTCCGAGGTCAACCGTGGTCACGTGCAAGTGGTCTGAATCGGGGTGTTCTTCACAAGTCAGTACTTTACCGATAACCAGCCCTTTTAATCCTCCTTTCACGGCCTCAAACTCCTCGTAGCCGCCTACTTCAAGTCCGATACTTGTCAGTATTTTGCAAATCTCTTCAGTGCTTTGGTCTATCTTCAAATAGTCTTTCAACCAGTTCAGTGATACGTTCATATATTAATTTTAGATTTATGATTTATGATTTATGATTTTAGATTGAACTCCCTCTATCCATTTTAGATTTAATGATTGTAGATTTTAGATTTCTCCCCACTTGCCAACACTTCTTTTCAAATTCTACACTCTTAATTTCTAATCACTGTCTTTGACTAGTGCCACTAGCTCCTCCTCTGTTTATAGAGGAGGTGTCAGCTTTGCTGACGGAGGAGTTCATTTTCAATTCTCCATTTTCCATTTTCAATTGATATCTAGCATTCTCTGGATCGGTAACCACGCTCTCTGCCTTAAATCTTCGGGGAGGCGTACCTCGTGTTGTTCTTTTTCAAGGGCGTCGAGGACTTTTTCAAGGGTTACTTTTTTCATTTGGCCGCAGATTGCGGTTGGATGAATGGGGATAAATTCTTTCGTGGGGTTATCCGCCTGTAACTTATGAATGGTTTCCAATTCGGTTGCGATGATAAATTGTTGCTTCGGTGATTCCTTGGCGTGTTTGATGATTCCTGCCGTGGAATACATGAAAGCTCTGGGATGATTCAATATGCGATCGTCGTGTGAACAACTGGACTCCGGGTGTATCAACGCGTCGGCATCCGGGTATTGTTCCAGTTTATCCAATATCATTTGGGCATCGATACGGTCATGCACGCAGCAATCGCCATTCCAGATTTCCATTTCCCGTCCCGTAACCTTTTGGATGTAAGCACCGAGGTTTTTATCGGGAACAAACAGAATCTTTTTGTCTTTCGGCAGGCTTTGTACGACTTTCAAGGCGTTGGATGAAGTACAGCAGTAATCCGTGTACGCTTTCACCTCGGCGGTCGTGTTCACGTAGCTGACGATAAGACCGTCCGGGTTTGTCTTTTTCCATTCTCGCAAGTCGTACCCGCTGACGCCTTCTGCCAGAGAGCAACCGGCTCCTTCTGCCGGAATCAGTACTTTTTTGTTCGGGGAGATGATGGAAGCGGTTTCAGCCATAAAATGAACCCCGCAGAAAACGATAATATCGGCATCCGTTTCTCCTGCCATGCGGGAGAGTCCCAGTGAATCACCCAAATAATCGGCAACGTCTTGAACTTCCGGGCGGGTATAATAGTGCGCCAGAATAATAGCGTTTTTTTCCTTCTTCAACTGTTGTATCCTATCGACAATTTCCTTGTGTGTCATAACCGTGTATTAGTTCATTTTGATGTTCATGCTAATGTCCATTGCCGTGACCGAGTGTGTCAACGCTCCCACGCTGATGTAATCTACCCCGGTGGCGGCAACTTCTTTCAGACGGGGGATGCTCATGTTTCCCGATGCTTCGGTTTTGGCTCTGCCCGCGATGAGTTTTACCGCTTCGGTCATCGCTTCGTTGCTCATGTTGTCGAGCATGATGATATCGGCTCCCGCGTCAAGTGCCTGTTGTACTTCTTCCAAAGTAGTGGTTTCCACTTCCAGTTTGATGCTGAGAGGGAGATGGGCACGCGCTTCTTTCACGGCGTTGGGGATACCTCCGGCAATCTTGATATGGTTGTCTTTCAACATAATCATATCGTATAATCCCATCCGGTGGTTGGAGCCTCCGCCGTGGTGTACAGCCATTTTATCCAGCACTCTCAATCCCGGTGCGGTTTTACGGGTATCTAACAAGCGGGTACGCGTTCCTGCCAGTTCTTTCATGTAACGGGCTGTTTCCGTGGCAATACCGGACATCCGTTGCAAGATGTTCAACGATAATCGCTCGCCTAACAAGAGTGTACGATAGCTTGCTTCGATTCGTAGGATGATATCTCCTTTTTTCACGGCGGTTCCGTCGTTTACTAACGGTTCCCACACGATATCTTTTTCAAATTTCTCGAATACTCGTTTAGCGATTTCCAACCCGGAGATAACTCCGTCGGCTTTTGCCTTCATCTCGGCAACTGCTTTTGCCTGCACGGGAATGATTGCATTGGTCGTGATGTCCCCCGTGGCGATATCCTCTTCAATGGCGAGGTCGATTAGTCTTTCTATTAGCGAGTCGTACATACTATCTATTTTAGATTTCTTGATTTTTGATTTTTGATTCCGACCCACATGTCAACGCTTGTTTAATCGTAAATCGTAATTCATAAATCGTAAATTTATTCGTTTTCCATTTTCAATTGTACTGGTAATGTCCTGATTTCCTTTTTCTTTTGTTGAATGATGTGACATACAAAAGCATCTTCCGGGTTCGGGTAGTCGGAGCGGAAATGTCCGCCTCGGCTTTCTTCGCGGAAGAGGGCGGAACGGATAATCAATTCCGCCACGGTGAGCAGGTTTTTACTAACCAGTGAATAGTATTCGTTTGCTTCAAAATTTTCTTTTGCTTTCAATGCTTCCAGACGGTTCAAGCCTTCCTGTAATCCGCTTTTGTTTCGGATGATTCCGGCTTCCTGTGTCATGATGTCGGCGACTTCGGTTTTAAGTTGCAGGTAAGCGTCGAGTTTTCGCGCATCCAGACGGAATCGGGGAGTGATCTCCGGAACCGGGGCTTCCCGTCTGTTCCGCACGGAATCTTCCACGGCACGTTTACCGTATACCAGACATTCTATGAGTGAATTGGATGCCAGTCGGTTGGCTCCCATGATGCCGGACGAAGCGAGTTCCCCGCACACGTAAAGGTGGGGGATATTTGTCCGCCCGTTCAAGTCGGTTCTGACACCTCCCACGGTATAATGGGCGGCAGGTGCGACGGGTATGCGGTCGGTCATGTCGATGCCTAGTTCCGCGCACTTTTCAAATATATTCGGGAAGCGTTTCTTTATCTTTTCCGGATCGAGATGTTTCAATGACAGGTAAACGTAGTCCTGATTGTTCTGTTTCATTTGCAGGAATATGGATTGCGCGACGATATCCCGCGGGGCAAGTTCGGCAAGCTCGTGTTTCCCTACCATAAAGCGTTCGCCCTGTTGATTCAACAGGTGGGCACCTTCTCCCCGGACAGCCTCGCTGACCAGATAAGCCTCTCCCGAGGGCGTGTAGATAGCGGAGGGGTGGAATTGGATAAATTCCATATCCGCGATTTCGCATCCTGCCTCGAACGTGAGAGCCAGTCCGTCACCGATCGTGGTGTGGGGATTGGTCGTGCGTTTGTATATTGCGGAGGTCCCGCCGGAGGTGAGTAACACGTTGTGTCCCGTGAATACCTCTTCCCGGTTCTCGTTAAAATCCCAGCATCTGACGCCGTAGCACCCGTGTTCGTCTTGTAACAGGGCGATAACAGCGTGATTGTCGAATACTTCCACCGAGGGACAATGTTCCACTTTGTCAATCACGAAATTGGTAATCATCCTTCCGGTTGCGTCCCCGCCGGCGTGTAGTATCCTTTTCTGGTGGTGTCCGCCTTCCAGACCGAGTGCAAGTTCCCCGTTCTCCGTGTCGAAGTGCATACCGTCGTTAATCAATTCTTGTATGCGAACGGGTCCTTCGTTTACTAAAACATGAACGGCAGGATAGTCGCACAAACCTCTTCCTGCCGTGATCGTATCTTGGAAGTGAAACAACGGGGCATCATCTTCTCCGGTAACGGCAGCAATTCCACCTTGGGCAAAATAAGAATTACTTTCCCTGATATTGGATTTGGTTAACAATGCTACTTTCCCGTAAGCTGACGCACGATAGGCCGTATAAAGACCTGCTAAACCACTTCCGACAATAATATAATCGTAACTACGCATTTTTTTGTCATGTAAATTGATGCGAAAGTAGTAATATTTTTTATCTAAACCAATAAAAAGTAAGGTCATAAGGTTCATAAAGTTTATAAAGTTCATAAAGTGAGGGATGTCCTTTGAAAAGGGGGGAGCGGTAACATGAGTTGCCGTGGACAAAAGACTCGCGGGATACGGTGAACTTTATGGATGAGGCGTTGATTAGCGAATGTCGGTAAACGACTTGGAAAACTTCTCGCCGTAGGCATTGAGGTATTCTTTCGTGAACTTCTCGTAGCTTTTCTTGGCAAGGGAGTGTTTGCCTAGGGCAGCGTAAGCGTTTACCCGTAATTGGAGCGCGTATTCGTTAAGTTGATCGCAAAGGGAGATCGAATCGGCTATCTGTAATGCCAGATCGGGTTCTGTCTGAATATTCACGGAAGTTTCCGTGTAACTCACGAGGGTATCGATAATGTAATCCGATACGGTCGATTTGTAGCGGTCTAGCCACTCGTAATCCGTGTCGAACAAGAAGGCACCTTGCTTGGATAGTTGCAGCAGTTTCAGAATATCTTCCCGGGCGGTTAATTTACCTTTTGCCGACAAGGAGAGATAATCGTAATAGTCCGTGTATATCTGTTCCGGGGCAAGGTTGAGAATCCAACTTCCGGTTTTGTTGCTGACCTCGTTTTCCCCGAGGGTATCCAGTAGGCTTCGTAATTTGCCGATGTTTACCGCCCGGTTGTTTTTGGCGCTTTGTTCGGTCTTGTCGAACCATAGTAATTCTTTCAATCGCTCGGAGGTGATGCCTTTTTCCGGTGTATGTATCAATAACAACAAGAAAAGTTCTTTCAACAAGGGGGTGAATTTCTTCGTGATATTGTTTCCTTCGGCATCGTAGATATGAAAGCCGCCGAACAGGTAAACGGCGTTTACCGTTTGGGGTATGTGTACCGGGGATTCGTTGTTGGCGATTATAACTTCATTTTCCAGCCGGGATGCTGAAGCGGATTGTTTCCGGCGCAAAAGCCTTTTACGCAATTGTACACCGCCGAACACGAGTAAATCCACGATAAGTATAAAGATAAACCAATACCAGAAAGTAGCGGAGAGTTGTTTGTCCGTGGTTTCGATAAAATGAATATTGCTAATTTGTAATGCCGGTTTGCCGTCCCGGTCGAGTACTTTCTCTTTGTCGGCGATAAAAGCAAATTTATACCCCGCCTTGGGATCGAACCCGAGGTTGTTGATCGTGTATAATGTATCGCCGATTTGAATCGTAAATTCTTTTTTCTGTTGGAATAAGGTCAGTTTTACCTTAAATTCCGAGTTCGGAGAGGAAGAGGGGATAGGCAGCTTTCTCAGGTTCTCTCTGGAATACACGATTAATTGTTGTAATTCCCCTTTCCGGTAATCCAGAAAAAGGTTATAGTACTCGTTTTCGTTCGAGTTGATTTGTAGCAACGGGCCGAAATAAGTTTGTTGGTGTGCTTGTAGAGTAATATCGAAATCAATCTGTAATCGTTTCTTCAAGTAGATGTACCGGTTTTTGTCAGAAGGTACCGTGTCATTCTTCTCCGTGTTATTGTTATCCGGTTGCGCGAATAGTTTCCCGGTCGGAAAAACCGACATCATGAACATGAAACTCACGATTATAAGGTGTCGCGGGCTAAAGTGAAAGGTTGTATGTTTTCCGGTGTTTTTCATCCACTGCAAATATAGCATTTGCTGATGAATTATAAAATAATAATTTTACTCCGTATAAACCCTTATGCGTTTTTCTGAATCGAATAGTCCGTGATGCCAAGACTCTCGTAAGTCTTTTTGAGGGCTTCGTCGTCGTCAGTGATCACGAGGAGTTTGTCGCCCGTGTTGAGTTTGGTTTTACCCTTGGGTACGCAATAGGCGTCGTTCTTTTTGATAAGGGCTACCAGCGTGTTGTCCGGTAATATCAAGTCCATCAGCCGATCGCCCTTCGTGAGCATGGAGGGGATCACCTCTATTTCGGACATGGCGGTTTTGATTTCTTCGGGTAATTCCACGTTAAATACATTTTTGCGGGTTTCCGGGGTAGACAGTCCGAGTAGTTTAGCCATGAAACTGACGGTTGTCCCTTGCACTACTAACGACAGGATCGTGATAAAGAACACGACGTTGAATATCAGTGAAGCGTGCTGTACGTTCGCGATGAGGGGGTATGTGGCAAAAATGATAGGGACTGCTCCGCGTAATCCTACCCATGAAACGTACACCCGTGCTTTGGTTGTCATCTTCCGGAAGGGGAGAAGACAAAGGAAAACGCTGAGCGGGCGAGCCAGTATAATCATGAATACCCCGATTAAAATACCCAGCGAAGCGATAGGCAATAGTTCTGCCGGGTTCACGAGTAATCCCAGCGTGAGGAACATCACGATTTGGAACAGCCACGTGATACCGTCGAAGAATGTCGTAAGACTCTTTTTATGTATCATCTTCTTGTTGCCCACCACGAGTCCGGCGATATAAACGGCTAGGTAACCGTTTCCTCTCAACAAGTCGGTGAAGGAGAAGATAAAGAATACAAAAGCCAACAAGAGGACAGGATAGAGCGATTGATTGATATTCAGTTTGTTGATGCTGTAAACTGCCAACCTTCCCAACAGGAATCCTGCCACAGCACCGATGCTCATTTGCATCACGAATTGTAACGCTGTATTCACGAGGCTACTTTCCCCAGATTGGATCATTTGAATCAATAGAATCGTCAACATGTACGCCATCGGGTCATTACTACCACTCTCCAACTCCAGCATGGGACGCAGGTTCTCTTTTAGTCCCTGACGTTTCGACCGGAGTATCGAGAACACGGAAGCCGAATCCGTGGACGACATTACCGAAGCGAGCAAGAGCGATTCTATAAAGGTGAGTTTGATAAAGCTATTCTCCAGATTGGTGATATAGTATATGAAATATCCCGTGAGCAGGGCAGTCAACATCACCCCAACGGTAGCAAGTATTATTCCTTGCCCCAGAACGGGTTTTATTTCCGAGGCACTGGTATCCATACCGCCGGAGAACAATATAATACTTAACGCGATAACACCTATGAATTGTGCTGTCTGGGGACTGTTGAACTCGATTCCCAGTCCGTCCGTCCCGAAGAGCATACCTACTCCCAGAAAGAGCAACAACGCCGGGACGCCGAATCGGAAACCGGCTTTCCCGACAACAATACTAACAAATAATAGAATAGATCCAATAAGTAAGATGTTTCCAGCGTCTAAAGTCATAAGCGTTTCTTTTTATCAGTTTAATTTTGTGGGCTTCCGCCTCGTTTGGCATAGTTTTTCTTTTTAACGAAAGAACGGTTACCGGGTTTGCCTCCCCGTCCTTTTGACGATCCGTGATTGAAAGCCTTAGGGTTATACGCGGGTGCTTCTCCGAGGTTGGCGGGAATGGGAATTTTATAGACCTCTTCCCCTATAAATTGTTCTATACGATAGAACTTGCCCTGTTCCGCTTCGGAAACGAAAGTTAAAGCCACGCCCTCGGCATCAGCTCTCGCCGTACGCCCGATTCTGTGGATATAATCTTCCGGGTCATGCGGTACGTCAAAGTTGATAACCAATCCGATATCATCAATATCTATGCCACGTGACACGATATCCGTGGCAACGAGGATGTCTGTTTTATTGTTTTTGAAATTCATCATGACGGCTTCCCGCTCCGGTTGTTCAAGATCGGAGTGCATGGCGGCCACGTTGAATTTTTTACGTTTCAGGGTGAAAGCGAGGTCTTTTACTTTTTGTTTGGAAGAGGCGAAGATAAGTGTTTTGTGTAACACGGGTTTGTTGAACAATTCTTCGATGATTCCCATCTTCTGGTACTCGCGGCAAATGTAGGCGGCTTGCATGATTGCCTCGTTGGGTTTAGATACGGCAACGTTGATTTCCACGGGGTCCCGGAGAACGTTTTGAGCCAGTTGTCTGATTTTCGGTGGCATCGTCGCCGAGAAGAGAATGGTTTGTCGATCCTTGGGCAACTTGTTCACGATCTGCATGATGTCGTCGAAGAATCCCATGTCGAGCATCCGATCAGCCTCGTCCAGTATAAAATATTTTACCTGCGAGAGATCGACATCGCTGTGTTGCAGGTGGGCTATCAGACGCCCCGGTGTTGCGATAGCCACGTCCGCACCCATGCGCAACGCTTTTTTCTGTTGATCCCATAGTGCCCCGTCACCGCCGCCGTACACCACTACGGTGGATACGGGAAGAAAATAAGAGAATCCCTCGAATTGCACGTCTATCTGTTGTGCCAGTTCCCGCGTGGGAGCCATGATTACGGCTTGTACCGCGTCGTTTTTCTTCTCGTCTTTCACCAGTCTGTTCAGAATGGGGAGGGTATAGGCGGCTGTTTTGCCGGTGCCTGTTTGCGCGCAGGCAATCAAGTCTTTTCCCTCCAGTATAACGGGTATAGTTAATTCTTGTATAGGTGTTGTTTCCTGAAAATTCATTGCATCCAATCCTTGCAATACTTCATCCTCTAGTTCCAGCTCGTCAAATCTCATCTTTTTTAACTCTTTCTATGTTTTAAAGTGCGCTCTCGTGTCCCTCGAGAGGCCGCGGCAATCCGGATATTTCCATGTCGCTTGTCACGTTTAACGTTTCCATCTTGTTGATGCAAAGTTAAGAAAAAAATTGTTTCTATTCCCATTCACTTGTCGAATCTTTCAATTCGGGAATAGAAGATGCTTTAAAGACAATGTTTTTTTTGCTGATACGGCGTTGCCGCTGATAATCCTGCAAGGCTTTCAGCGCGACTTTACCCAGTAGCACGATAGCCGCGAGATTGATGATCGTCATGATTGCCATAGCGAAGTCCGCCAAATTCCACACGAGATCGAGCGCGGCGATAGAACCGAACATCACCATGCCGCCCACGGCGATACGGTATACTTGCAGGTATTTCTTGTTTTTCGAGATAAAGAGCAGATTCGTTTCGCAATACGAATAATTGCCGACAATGGAACTGAACGCGAAAAGCAGTATGGCGATAGCGATAAATTGTCCGCCCGCGCTTCCGATTTGGTGTGTCAGTGCCATTTGCGTGAGTTGAATGCCTTTTATCGAGCCATCCAGCGGCACGTCCGAGAGCAGGATGATGAAAGCGGTACAACTGCATATAATCAACGTGTCGGTAAACACGCTCAATGCCTGTATCAATCCTTGCTTCGCCGGGTGACTCACGTCGGCGGTAGCGGCGGCATTCGGCGCGGAACCCATTCCAGCCTCGTTGGAAAATAATCCCCGCCGTATGCCTTGCATGACGATAACCCCAAGCCCGCCACCGGCGAATTGCTCGAAACCGAGAGCGTTGGAGAATATCATGCCGACCACGTGCGGCAATGTGCCGAGGTGCGTGAACAAGATGTACACGGCGAGCAGGATATACGCGATAGCCATAAGCGGAACGAGTATCCCGGAGATAACGGCGATACGGTGTATTCCCCCGAATATCACGAGGAAGGTGAGTGCGGTCAGTATTATCCCGAACCACATGCGGTTTACCCCGAATACTTCGTTAAAGGCGAAAGTCACCGTGTTTGCTTGCACGGAATTGAATACCAACCCGAACGTGATCGTGATGATGACGGCAAAGAGAATACCCATCCACCGTTTTTTCAGTCCCCGTTCCATGTAGAAAGCGGGACCGCCGATATACGTCCGCTCGCCTTTCGTCTTGTATATCTGTGCCAGTGTCGATTCGATAAAGGCGGAGGCAGAACCCACCAAAGCGATTAGCCACATCCAGAAAATAGCCCCGGGGCCCCCGAGCGCGAGAGCTGTTGCCACCCCGGCGAGGTTTCCCGTGCCTACCCGCGAAGCGGTTGCGATACAGAAAGCCTGAAAGGAAGAAACCGAGTTCTTGTGGCTACCGCCCGTGATGCCGTCACCGAGCAACCGGAACATCTCGCGGATATTCCGAAATTGCACGAATTTACTCTTGAACGTGAAATATAGCCCGATGATGATCAGTGCGGCAATTAATATGTACGTGTAAATAAAGTCATTTACCGATATAATCCAATTATTCAATGTTTCCATGAGCACCTTAGTTTTTATAAAATACGCTTTTTATACGTTAAAATTAGGGATTGGGTTGCCGGACAATTGAAAATTGAAAGTTGAAAATTGAAAATGATTTGTTCGTCTTCGGCGAGTACCCAATTGATTATTTGCGTTAGGGAGTGTATTCCAGCTCCTCCTCTGTTTATAGAGGGAGAGTTGAATTACAGTCTTACTTCGGTAATCATTTTCAATTTTCAACTTTCAATTTTCAATTTCTTGTACCCCGATTTTCCTGCCTTTTCGTTCTTCATCATGAATGCGTATTCCATTCGTTGACGAGTGTGACGGTTCTTGGAATATGCAATTTTAACAATCCGTCGAATCGTTGTTAAATTTTAAACATCCACGAATTGTAGATGTAATTGTTTGATAAAATGGCATGTGTATTGATAAGGAATGCTAATTGTTGTGCGAATATTTATTCAGAAAAAATGTATGTATATGAGAAAAAGCAATTCACTAAACTAAACAACTAACGGGATGATTCACTTAGAAGGCATAAACAAAACGTATTACAACGGTGCGCCGTTGCACGTGCTGAAAGGCATAGACCTCGACATCGAGCGGGGGGAATTTGTATCAATCATGGGTTCGTCCGGCTCCGGCAAATCCACGTTACTCAACATTCTGGGGATTCTCGACAATTACGACACGGGAGCGTATTATCTGAACGAGGTATTGATCCGTGACTTGAGTGAAACGAGAGCGGCGGAATACCGCAACCGGATGATCGGTTTTATTTTCCAGTCTTTTAACTTGATCTCTTTCAAGAATGCCATGGAGAACGTGGCGCTTCCGTTGTTCTACCAGAACGTGAGCCGTCGCAAGCGTAACGCGTTGGCGTTGGAATATCTTGACCGTCTTGGCTTGAAGGAGTGGGGGCACCACATGCCTAACGAGCTTTCCGGGGGGCAGAAACAGCGTGTGGCTATCGCGCGGGCGTTGATCTCGCAGCCTCGCATCATTCTTGCCGACGAACCCACGGGGGCATTGGACAGCAAGACGTCGGTCGAGGTGATGGACATATTGAAAGAGGTCAACGACACGGGTATGACGGTTATCGTCGTGACGCACGAGAGTGGCGTTGCCAACCGGACAAACAAGATTATCCGCCTTAAAGACGGCGTGATCGAAGCGGTGGAAGACAACCGTAACCACGACGTGTTGGTGTTCGGCAAAGAGGATCTCATGAAATAAACCGAACGACATGAAAATAAGATTCGACATTTGGTACGAGATTATCAGTACCGTTCGCAGGAACAAGCTGCGTACCTTCCTCACGGGCTTTTCCGTCGCGTGGGGAATATTTATGCTGATCGTGTTACTCGGCTCCGGCAACGGGCTGATGAATGGCTTCCAGAGTAACTTCGCCGATCGGGCGACAAATTCCATCAAGGTATACGGTTCCCGCACGAGCAAGACTTTCGAGGGGATGCAGAAAGGAAGGGTGATACAACTTGATAACACCGATATGCTGAACACGGAAACCAAGTTCCCCGCGCACGTGGGTGTGGCGGGGGCTATCCTCAAGATGAACAATCGTACGATCTCCAAGGGCGACGAGTACGTCGTGTGCAGTCTTGTCGGCGTGGAGCCCTCGTACGTGGAAATCGAGCCGTACCGGGTAGCGGAGAATAACGGCAGGTTTATTAATAAATTAGACCTCGACGAACGGCGCAAGGTGATCGTGATTCATCCGCGGACGGCGGAAACCCTGTTCAAGGGACGGAACGCCGTCGGGGAATACGTGAACGTGAACGGCATCGCTTACAAGGTCGTGGGAGTCTACGTGCAGAATAAGGAACGCAATGACCAAGACGCTTTTATCCCTTTTACCACGGCGCAAAACGTGTATATCAAGGGTGACAAAATCGACCAGATTCTATTTACCACCAAGGGGTTGGATACACGGGAGAAAGGCGACGCTTTCGAGCAGAGCTACAAGGAGGTGCTTGCCGCGCACCACCGTTTCGACCCGACCGACCGTAGTGCTGTCTGGCTGTGGAACCGTTTCACGTTTTTCCTGCAATTCCTTGACGCGCAACAGATCATACAGATCGCAATCTGGGTGATCGGGATATTCACGTTGCTTTCCGGTGTGGTCGGGGTGAGCAACATCATGCTGATCACCGTCAAGGAACGCACGAAAGAATTTGGTATCCGCAAGGCTTTGGGTGCGTCCCCGGCGTCAATCCTGTGGCTGATAATCCTTGAGTCGATCATTATAACGACCTTCTTCGGGTATATCGGTATGGTCGGCGGTATCGCTCTCACGGAATGGGGAGCCCGCCTGTTTGATGCCCAAGCCGTGGCGGAGTCTACCGATTTCCTGCAATTTACCATATTTAAAGACCCCACCGTGGGATTGGGCACCGCCCTTTCGTTTATCGTGCTGCTCGTCATCGCGGGCACGCTGGCGGGATTCTTCCCGGCACGCAAGGCGGTACAAATTAAACCGATTGAAGCACTTAGAGCCGATTAACTATGAGAAATATAATAGACTTAGACCGTTGGGAAGAGATCATGATGACGATCACCCGCAACAAGACACGGAGCATACTGACAGCGTTCGGGGTATTCTGGGGAATATTCATGTTGATCGTTCTGATTGGCGGGGGAAACGGGATGCGGGTACTTATCGGGCGTTCGTTCAGCAGTTTTGCCACCAACTCCTGTTTTGTCAGTTCCCACCCGACAAGCGAGGCGTACAAGGGATTCCGCAAGGGACGTTACTGGAGCCTCAACGTGAAAGACGTCGATATCCTGCGCTCCAACATTCCGGAGATTGCTTACATCGTCCCGATGCTCTTCAGTCGTCGGGGGGATAATAATATATTGTATGAAGACAAGTTTTTTACCGGGGGAGTCAAGGGCGTGATGAAGGATTACGAGAATATCGAGCATCAATCCCTCGTGTACGGGCGTTTCCTCAATGACATCGACGTCAACGAGCAGCGTAAAGTTTGCGTGATCGGTATTCGTATTTACGAAACGCTGTTTGCCAAGGGAGAAGATCCCACGGGCAAGTATATCCGCGTGGATGGCGTGTATTACCAAGTGATTGGCGTGGTCGAAACGATCGACAGCGACATCAATATCGGCGGGAATGCCGAAGAAACCGTTATCCTGCCGTTCACGACCATGCAGAATACCTATCAGACGGGCAACTCGGTACACCTTATTGCCATGACGGGCAAGCCGGGCGTGAAGATTCAGACGATAGAGTCGGCAGCGGAACGCGTCGTCAAGCAGAACCACATGATTGCCCCGAATGACGCGCAGGCGGTACTCCTTATAAATGCGGAGAAGTTATACAAGTTGTACGAGAACCTGTTTATAGGTATCGACCTGTTGATATGGATTGTCGGCTTGGGAACCTTGCTGGCGGGAGTGATCGGGGTGAGCAACATCATGATGATCACCGTGCGCGAGCGCACCGGGGAGATTGGCGTGCGGCGTGCTATCGGCGCCCGTCCTTACGATATCATGGGGCAGGTTATCAGCGAGAGCATGGTGCTTACCGGACTGGCGGGTATGCTGGGTATTTCCCTTGCCGTCTACGTCCTCGAACTGATGAACGTCGGCGTGACTTCTGCCAAGGGCTATTATGCCGGTTTTGAAATCTCGTTCTGGACGGTCGTCGGTGCAACCTTCATCCTGTTATTGCTCGGCAGCCTCGCGGGACTGGCTCCCGCGTTCCGTGCCATGAATATAAAACCGATCGACGCGATTCGGGAAGAATGAAATAATTCAGTGATTTATGATTTACGATTTTAGATTGATGATTCCAGCCGCACAAGCGGCATGCGAATTTAAAATCATAAATCTTAAATCATAAGCGTTAGCAAGCGGGGAGAAATCTTAAATCATAAATCTAAAATCTTAAATATGAAAAAGCTCTTTAAAATCTTTGTGCTACTTTTGATTGTAGCTGTATTTATCGGGACGTTCGGGTTCCTGTACGTGAAGTCGCAACCTAAAAAGAAGGTGTACGAGATAGTCACTCCCGTTGTCACCGACGTGGAGAAAAACACGGTGGCGACGGGTAAGGTGGAGCCTCGTAACGAGGTATTGATCAAGCCGCAGATATCGGGTATCATCGCCGAGGTCTACAAGGAAGCGGGGCAGCCGATTCGTGCCGGGGAAGTGATTGCCAAAGTGAAAGTAATCCCCGAAATGGGACAGTTGAGTGCCGCCGAGAGCCGCCTGCGTATTTCCGACATCAATTACAGGCAGGCGGTGCAGGAGTTCGAGCGCATGAAGACGCTGTACAAGGACGACCTGATCAGTAAAGAGGAGTTCGAGAAATGCGAGGTTGCCCTGTCGCAATCCAAGGAGGAGAAGGAAACCGCCGCCGATGCCCTTGATATCGTGCGTGACGGTATCTCCCGCAAGAGTGCCTCGGCGAGCAACACTATGATTCGTTCCACGATCGACGGGTTGATTCTCGACGTCCCCGTGAAAGTCGGTAATTCCGTGATCATGAGCAACACTTTCAACGACGGAACCACTATCGCTATCGTGGCGAACATGAGTGATTTGATCTTCAAGGGAAAGATTGATGAAACCGAGGTCGGACGCGTTCACGAGGGGATGCCTATCAAGCTCACGATCGGTGCCTTGCAGGATATGCAGTTTGACGCCTGTCTGGAGTACATATCCCCGCGCGCAAGGGAGGAAAACGGGGCTAACCTCTTCGAGATTAAAGCCGCTATCACCATACCCGATTCCGTTTACATACGCTCCGGGTACAGTGCCAACGCCGAGATCGTGTTGCAGCGGTCGCCGCGGGTGCTGACCGTGCCGGAAAGTTGCGTGGAATTCAAGGACGGTAAAAACTACGTTCATGTCCTTACCGGTACGCGTCCCGATCAGGTATTCGAGCGTCGTCCCGTCACGCTGGGCATCAGCGACGGAATCAAGATAGAGGTAAAAGAGGGTATCACCGCCGACGATAAAGTGCGCGGCACCGAAAAAACGAACACACTATGATGATGAAAGCGAAATTTGTAATCGTGGCGATGCTGGTCAGCCTCGGGGCGGGGGCACAAGAAAAATGGTCACTCCGCCAATGTGTCGAACACGCCCTTGACAACAATATCGAGATCAAACAACGGGAGATTGCCCTCGACCGTCAAGAGATAGAAGTTCATACCGCCAAATTCCGCCGCCTGCCGAACTTGGGGGCGAGGGCGGGACAGTCGTTCAGCTATGGGCGTGTGGCGTCCCCGCTGGATAACACCTATTTCGACCGTAACACCCGTAATACCAGTTTCGAGGCGGCAACCAGCGTGTCCCTTTTCTCCGGGATGCAGATCACTCACAATATAGCGTTGGCGAAACTCAACCTCGATGCCGCGATGGAAGACCTCAAAAAAGCGCGTGAAGATGTTAGTATGCAGGTCACATCCCTTTTCCTGCAAGTTCTTTTCGCGGAGGAAATCAGCAAGGTTGCCGCCGCGCAGTTAAAAGTGAGCGAGGCGCAGCACCACCGGATGAAACGCCTGCACGAGGTGGGCAAAGTTTCCACGTCAGCGTTCTATGAAACGAAATCCCGCTTGGCACAAGATCGGGTGACTGCCGTTCAAGCGGAGAACAATCGTAAACTCGCCCTGCTCGATCTTAGCCAGATACTGGAACTGCCTTCGCCGGAGCTGTTCGCTATTGTCGCTCCCGACATGGAGCCCACGTTCGAGTTGCTCACCCCGCCACAGGATATTTACGATATTGCCGTCGTGTCGAAACCTATCGTGCGTGCCGCCCAACATCGCGTGGCGGGAGCCGAACGGAGTATCCGTATTGCCCAAAGTGCCTTGTACCCGCAGTTGGAATTTGCCGCCGGGATTACCACGGGCTACTATACCGTGGCGAACTTCGACAGCCCCTCGTTCAGCAGCCAGTTCACCAACAACATGAACAAATCGTTCGGTTTCACGCTGACCATTCCTATTTTCAACCGTATGGAAACGCGTGACAAGGTAAAGAGTGCCCGTTTGCAGATGCAGAACCAATCGTTCATGCTCGATGCCGCCAAGAAAGCCTTGTTCAAGGAGATACAACAAGCCTATTACAGTGCCATTGCCGCCCAATCCACTTACCTCTCCAGTGCCACCGCCGTGGAAGCTGCCGAGGAATCCTATCGCCTCACGGAGCGGAAATACGAGGAAGGCAAGGCTACCGGGGTTGAATTTAACGAGGTCAAAACGCTTTTGCAAAAAGCCGTTTCCGATCGTATTCAAGCGAAGTACGACTATCTCTTCCGGTTGAAGATATTGGATTATTACAAGGGGATACCGATTGTCTTGGAATAAAAAAGGTGTGTTTTTAACACACCCTTTTTACCACTATTTACTACTAACCCTAAAATTGGAACTACTTCGTGAGTCCACTTTTTTATAACCCATTTTTATTACTTAGTCACATTCAATAGATGCAGGAAATATAAAAAGGTTGCGTTGGGAGGAGAAAAAAAAGTATATTCGCGTTTGATTGTAAAAAATAAAGCGTTATGGCTTGTTGTAATAATAGACGTAAACCGGAATGGTTGAAAATTAAGTTACCGATGGGACAGTTGTCCACGGGAGTTTTAAACATCGTGCGAGGACATAACTTGCACACGATTTGCACGAGCGGGATGTGCCCGAACCAAGGGGAATGCTGGGGAGCGGGTACAGCCACGTTCATGATCGGTGGCGACGTGTGTACGCGTTCGTGTAAATTCTGCAACGTGGCGACAGGGCGTCCGGCTCCGCTTGACCCGCGGGAACCGGAGAATATAGCCAACTCCGTGAAGTTGCTGGAATTGAAACATGCCGTGATAACCTCGGTGGATCGCGATGATCTCGAAGATTTGGGCGCGGGGCATTGGGTGCGGGTGATCGAAGCCGTGAAGAGGGAGAACCCGAACACGACGATGGAAGTTTTGATCCCCGACTTTCAAGGACGGCGGGAACTGGTGCAACAGGTAATAGACGTCCGTCCGGAGGTAATATCCCATAATCTGGAAACCGTGCGGCGATTGTCGGATAGCGTGCGGAGCCGCGCGAAATACGATATCTCGCTGGAAGTGATCCGTCAGGTGAGCGAGTCGGGAATCGTGTCCAAGTCGGGTATTATGCTGGGGTTGGGAGAAACGCGGGAGGAGATATTACAGACGATGGACGATTTGCGTGCCGCGGGATGCAAGGTGATGACCATCGGGCAATACCTTCAGCCGACATCCGCGAACTTGGAAGTGAAAGAGTACGTGACCCCGGAGATTTTCGAGGAGTATGGGCGTATCGGGCTGGAAAAGGGATTCCGCCACGTGGAGAGCGGTCCGTTGGTGCGGTCGAGTTATCACGCGGAGAAGCATGTAAAATGAGTTCATAAAGTTCATAAGGTTTATAAAGTTCATAAAGTCTATTAAGATACCATGAACTTTATGAACCTTATAAACTTTATAAACCTTATAAACTGAACATGAAAAAGACAAAGTTTTTTGACTTGGGTACGGCAAGTTACATGCCGGTATGGAAGAAGCAGGAAGAATTGCACGAGCGGGTGATTGCCGCGAAGTTGCGGGGGGAGGAAACGGAAAACTACTTGCTTTTCGTGGAGCATAACCACGTGTACACGCTCGGGAAAAGCGGAAACGAGGCGAATATGCTGATTGGCGCGATACAGTTGCAGGCGGCGCATGCCGAGTTCGTGAAGGTAAACCGGGGCGGCGACATCACGTATCACGGACCGGGACAACTGGTCGTGTACCCGATCGTGGACATGGCTAATTTCGGGGTGGGGGTGAAAGACTACGTGGAGCGTCTGGAAGAGGTCGTGATCCGTGTCATCGGGGAATACGGCATCCGCGGGGAACGGCTGGCGGGAGCCACGGGCGTGTGGATTGACACGGGTACGCCCCGTGCCCGCAAGATATGTGCCATCGGGATAAAGTGCTCCCGTTACGTGACCATGCACGGTTTCGCGCTGAACGTGAACACCGATTTGAACTATTTCAATTATATCAATCCGTGCGGTTTCGTTGACAAGGGGGTGACGTCCATCGCTAAAGAGCTGGGACACGACGTTCCGATGCAAGAGGTGAAAGACGCCGTGAAACGGTATTTCATGGAATTATTCGGGATGGAATTTTAGTCGCCTTCGGTGATTGAGGAATTTTAGATTTGTGATTTTTAGTCGCCTTCGGCGAGTTACAGGTTGCATTTGCCCTCGGCAAGTTACAGGTTGCTTCCCCTGCGTTAGGGACTGTATTCCAGCTCCTCCTCTATAAACAGAGGGAGAGCTAGTTACAGCCCCTAATACAAGTAAATTAACCTGCAACTTGCCAAGGGCAAATGCAACCTGTAACTCGCCGAAGGCGACTCTTTTAATCATTCAATTTAAAATCTAAAATCTAAAATCTAAAATCAAAAATCTCCCTCCCCTTTTTCCAATTTTCAATTTTCAATTTTCAACTTTCAATTGCTAATTGTTTCGTCCCGCTCTTTCCCTCGCCGGTGACGGCGATGGCGTAGAGGAAGCGGAAGCGTTTCAACGATTCCGCGGGGGGCGTGAACGCGGCGGGTGTGTTGGCGTGGCTCCCGTGTAGCGGCACGAGGTCGATGGAACGCAGTCGCGCGTCGAGCACCGCGGCGTACAGTCGCCGGGCGTCGTCCTCGTTGTCCGAGTTGTCACGGGCTTCGGCGGCGGCGAACGCGAGGGCGGTCTTGTCGCGCGTGACGGTCACGTCGGGGATGTCGGCGCCGCCCGGGGCGTTATGGCAGCGGGGCACGGATGCCCGCGACAGGTCGTGGAGCACGGCGACCGTGTACACGAGCAGGTCGGCAGCCTCCCATCCCTCGGGCAGGGTTACCCTGAAATTGCCCCTTTTGCCTCGTTTGCCGAGGGGGTGTAGCTTCACGCGGTCGTTGGCGGTGTTGATGATGACGGCGTACACGTCGTCGCGGGGGGTGATGTTGGGAGTTTCCCGTTTCTGGGCGGTCTTCACGAGGTGGACGGTGACCTCGCGGCGGGCGGGGGCGTCGTTGTCTTGCCCGGTGGCGGTGGGAATCTCCCTCTCGTCCATGGTGACGCGGACGAGGGCGTCGCGCACGGCGGCGGGTGGGTAGATGCAGGTGCTTGCCGACGATTTTTTGCCCTCGTGGAATTTCACGAGCGTGTAGATGAACAAGTTCGTCTTGTCCCACCCGGCGGGGATGGCGAACGAGGTGGAGCCCGACTCGGAACGGGCGCGGAGCGGTACGAGTTCTCCTTCCTCGTTGGTGCCGTCGAACACGTAGCCGTACGCCATGTCGTCCGGGTGACGCGTGCCGCTCGACGGTGTCGTGTCGGCGGTTTGCTCGAACACTATCTTGTTCGTTTCCGCGTCGATGGTGGCGGTGATGGCGACGGGTTTGATGTTGCCCGTGGCGAGCACCATTTCCCTGAAGTCGTACACGCGTTGCAGTTCTCCCTGCTCGTCGCGCACGGCGTCGCAGAGGGTTTTGGCGTTCTCTTGCATGAATCGCGTGGAGGGCGTTTCACCCCGTTTCCGCCCGGGCAGCCCGAGGCGAGTGACGTCGGTCACGAGCGGGGCGATATGCCCGGCGGCGCCGAATCCCTTGATTCGTAGGTCGCGTGCCTCTTCCACTTCCTTGTCGTCGAAGGTGGGGGAAGCCGCTTTCTGGTTGATACTCATTTTACCGCTCGGTAGCGTGCGGATGGTCTTGTCGCCGATGGTGCCGCTCATCTCGAGGGCGATGACGGATTTGAAGTCTGCCATAGTTGTAATTTTTAATAGTAGTTTTTTTGTTCGGTCATCCCGGCGTCTGCCGGCGGGGGATGTAAGTGCCTATCCTCGCGGCGGGATTGTCCCGTCGTTGATTCTGCAATATTACAATATTGAAAAATAGAAAACAAGAAAAAAACGAATTAATTTTAAATTAATTTTAATTAATCCAACAAATATTACAATATTGAATGTTAAAAATAATTACACGTTTTCATTGTCCGGCAGGAAACATCTCTCGACTCTATCTTTTTTATCCACATTCTGTTAAAATATTAACATTAGTACATTGCTGATACACATTGGTTTTATGTTGTATTTCCCTCGCCTCCCCGGGGGCTCTTTTTGGAGGTCACCTGATGATCATCTGCTGATCACTTGCTGATGACTTGATATACTTAGGTCATCAGTAGGTTATTGATAGGTGAAAAAGTGTTAATAAAAAAGAAGACTTCAAGGAGGATGCGAGAAGCATCCAAAGATGGTGTATTGTTGGAAGTTGTGTTTGTGGCGGGGAAATTATTAAACGATCGTTTAATGATACACAAATATATTAACATTTTTCGAAAATACAACCATGTAGCCTAATTTTAGTTGATTTTAATACACAATTAGTTACGGGAATGACATCACTCGTGACAAATTCTCGATTTATCGTATCATTAAACGATGATTTAATAATAGAAATCGGCACGCGTATGAAAACAATAACCATAACACTCTTGTTGCTCTTCCCGTTTCTGGCGTATTCTCGCGGGGGGACGTCGGGAACGGCAGTCGCGGACACCGCGGTAACGGATGCCGCTTGGGCGGAACGGGTGAGGAATCTCGAGGCACTGGAAATCCGGCGGGAACGCGGGTGGCGGGAATCTCTGGCGGCGTACGGGCGTCGCCCATCGGCGACGGTAGAGGCGGTGGTGCCGAGCTTGTCGTTCATCGCGGTGAAGACCAACGCGGTGGCGTGGGCGGCGGCGGTGATGAACATCGCCGCGGAAGTGCGGGTAGGACGGCGATGGTCGGTGGAATTGCCCGTGGCGTGGAGCCCGTGGCACGCGGGCGGGAAGCACGCTGTCAAAACCTTTGCCATCCAGCCCGAGGCACGTTACTGGCTCGCGACACCGGGTGAAGGGCATTTCTTCGGCATGCACGCCCACGTGGGATGGTTCAACGTGAAGTGGAAGAGCGACCGTTATCAGGACGCTGGCCGTCCGCTCCTTGGCGCGGGTATAAGCTACGGCTACCTGTTGCTGTTCGGCGGACGCTGGGCGGGTGAGTTCACGCTGGGAGCGGGGTATGCCAACATGAAGCACGATACCTATTATAATATAGATAACGGCGCGCGGATAGATACCCGGACGAAGAATTACTGGGGCATTACCCGCTTGGGGCTTTCCGTGGTCTATCGCTTTAACCTTAAAAAGTAACGGCTTATGAAACGGAAATACACGATAGGATTTATCGCCCTTGTGCTGACAATCGTCCTTGCCGGTTGTGTACACGACTACCCGTCCATGACGGAAGACGGCGAAGAGGGCGTTGACCCCACGCTCGTTGAAGTCAATACCGAAGTGACGCTCGATATGGAGCTTGTCCCGCTGGAAATCGTCACGGGGAAGAATGCCCGCGGCGGGGAGCCGACGGGATACCGCCGCCGCTTCATCGTCGAGGCGTGGCGCGGCGGCAAGCCGGAATCCCGGCAGGTGACGGTGATGGATGATGCCGAAGACGACGGCGACAGGAAAATCACGCTGCCCGTCCGGCTGAAACTGCACGCCGTGGAATACACCCTCGCCGTGTGGACGGACCACGTGGCGGCTGGCACGACGGACGACCTCTATTACGACACCGGGGACTTGCAACGCGTCGCCTGCCGCGACCCCTATACGGGTAGCACCCCGTACCGCGATTGCCTCTACGGCACCACCGCCCTCGACTTGCGGCAGTACCGCGACAAGTGGAACGCGAAGGTTCAGGTGAAAGTGGAGATGGTGCGCCCGCTGGCGAAGTACGAGATTATCGCTACCGACGTGAAAGACTTCCTCCGCAAGACAAAGAAGCAACGTGCCGACGATGAAACATTTACGATTACGTTCTCCTACGGCTTCTATCTCCCCACGGTGTTCAACGTCCTCACGGGCAAGCCCGCGGACTCGCGGACGGGCATTGCCTATACCACCCCGCTCACCGTCCCTGCGGACGGGCAGGAGGAATGCACCATCGGAACGGATTTCGTGTTTGTGAACGGCACGGAATCGTTCGTCAGCCTCTCGATGGAAATACGCGACAGCGGCGGCAACGTCATCAGTCGCACCACCGGGCTGGAAGTGCCCTACCGCCGGGGACACCTCACCACAGTCCGTGCCCGTTTCCTCACCAACGAGATGCAGGGAGGCGTGGACATAGACGACGATTTTGACGGGAATATAGACGTGGACCTCGACGGTCTGCTACATTGATAAAAAGAGTGAATTACCAATAAATTAAAAATCAAAATTATCAAGCACATGAAAAAGTATCATCTTTACCTCTGGATTATCGCCCTCGTGGGGCTGATGACCTCGTGCAGCCAAGACGAAACCGACGCGCTGCAAACCGACACCATCGACGCCAACCGTGTCACCCTTACCGCCTCGCTGCCCGGAGATTTCGCGCAAATCGGTACACGGGCACTGCCTTCCGTAAACAGCCACCAACTGCGCTGCATCCTCGAAGTATGGACAAAAGACGTAAGCCCTGTGTTGAAATACCGCGAGGAAAAGGCCGGTCTGTCCGGCGACAACGTGGTATTCGAGTTTACGATTGACAATGCGACTTACGACTGCCTTTTTTGGGCTGACTTTATCGCGACGAATGCCGCGACGGATGCAAGCGCAAAAATCGGCGACGTAACCTACACGCATTATGCCGACAAGTATTATGCGACAAACACCGCCGACGGTCTGCGGGCCGTTTCGATTACCGGAACTGACTATGTCAAGGACGGAGAATTCACCAGCGATGCCCGTGACGCCTTTTTCAGCCACGCGGAGCTGGAGAAACAAGCCGGAAAGTCTGGCACGCTCTCGACCAGTCTGACACGCCCGTTTGCCAAACTCATCATCAAAGAGAAAACGAAGGATGCTTATAACCTTTGCAAATATATGACGGCGGCAAGCTACACCGTCCCGAAAACGTTCAATGTATTGACCGGAATCGCCTCCGGCAATTATTCGGTTTCTCCCGACGAAATTTATCAGACAGGCAACGTAAACATTGATGACTTTACGCTCTTTTCCGACTTGATCTTCACTTCTTCCGCCGAGAGGGAAACGCTGGGGCAGATTAGTCTGGCGTTTGCCAAGCAGGATTCGAATCCCACGGAGTTGAAGTCTGTTGACATCCCGGCCGGAGTGCCCATACAGCGCAACCACAAGACCAACGCATCCGGAAATCTAATTTCGGAAAAGTCTTCCAACGACGCTAAGGTAACTGTGACCATGAATAACGAATGGAACGGTACAGACATAAATGACGACCTCGACGAGTGATGAGCAGTAGAAAACGGTACATTGAAACTGTAACCGAAGATAAGTGACATGAATTTTCACTACCTCCGACGCCCGTTTCTCTTGTTGTTGACTCGGGAAACGGACATCGGAGCATTCAAATAGTAACACTTGAAAACAATTGGAATTATGCCATTCTGGAAAAAGATGTTCAATGATGCACAGGGATGGAGTCGGGTCATCCCGGCCGTCCCCGCATCCCGTTCCCATTGCATATATGTCCCAAGCCGGAACGGTTACCGGCAAATAGCTATTCGAACAGCCATGCGTTAATGCCCGGGTGTAGTCGGCAGCACATTTATCCGGCAGTTTAGATTACAGGTACTCGCCCGCGGGCGACTAAAATTTTATTATCATGGATGCACGATTCGCGCCCCTTTTGGCGGGGCAAGTAGACAGGATACGGGTGGGCGGTTACACGTTTTTCATGCAAAACGGGAAGTTGCGTTGCTGCCTGTCGAAGCGTCCGGGATGCTCGGGCGACAACTGGGTGATGACGGAGGGGCGGGCGAGGAGCACGACGAATTTTTCCGGCAACCGCGTGCACGCGACGCACGTGAAGGACGTGTACGAGGAGCTGCCGGTGTGGAAGTGCGGTTTCCGCGACCTCGGGATCACGGGGATGTCGCACGATAATTTCCGCCAGCGGGTGAACGCCGGGTGCTTGGGGCTGGAGGGGAAAATCACGGATTTCCGGCATTTCAAGGCGAGCGTGGGGCGATTGTCGTTGCCCCCGGTGATGACGATGATGACTTCCGGCTCGACGGTAAATCTGTGGTGGAAAGACGACCGGAACGTCCCGACGGCACGCCCGACGGATTTGTTGCACGTGATTTTCGTGCAGGAACTGTATCCCGCCTCGCTGCAACGCGTCGTGCCGCTCGTCCTCCTGCCGGGCAATCCCCCGCTGGCGAGTATCCGTGCCGGCGGTTGGGCGGAGTTTACGCTGCCGGGCGGCGACGCGTACCACTTGTACCCTTTCTTCGGCACGGCGGATAACGACGGGTTCTCGCCGAACGAGTATTTTGATTTTAGATTTTAAATTTTAGATTTTAGATTGAACTCCTCCGTCCGCTTCGCGTCCACCTCCTCTATAAACAGAGGAGGAGCTGGGATACAGCCCCTAACGCGGGGAAAGCAACCTGCAACTCGCCGAAGGCGACTCTTTTAATCATTCAATCACAGAATTGATAGAACTAATTTCTTGAATTATTTGCAGGTTGTCGATTATTTCTTTATATTCGTGTTATGAAACGGATTTTGCGTTAAGAAGATTGTAAGGAAATGAAGAGAAATATCGAGGTTGAGGTTTGCACGTTTTCACTGGAATCGTGCGTGAATGCCCAAACGGCAGGTGCCGACCGGGTGGAGTTGTGTGCGGCGATGTATGACGGGGGGACGACACCGTCGGCTGGGATAATCCGTATGGCACGGAAACTGTTGTCCATAGAACTTTACGTGATGATTCGCCCGAGAGGCGGGGACTTTCTTTATTCCGGGCAAGAATTTGAGTTGATGAAAGAGGAGATACGGCACGTGAAGGAGAGCGGCGCGGACGGTGTCGTGCTGGGAATTTTGAAGGCTGACGGAACGGTGGACGTGGAACGTACCCGTGAACTGGTGGAGCTTGCCGCCCCGTTGAAAGTTACTTTCCACAGGGCGATAGACATGACGCGGGATTTGAACGAGGCTCTGGAAGACGTGATTCGGGCGGGATGCTACCGGGTGCTGACCTCGGGAGGGCGGAACACGGTGGCGGAAGGACTGGAGCAAATAAGAGCGTTAACAAAACGGGCAGCCGGACGCGTACAGGTCATGGCGGGAAGCGGGGTAAACGCCGCGAATACACGTTCGTTACTGGACGCGGGGGTGGATGCCGTGCATTTGAGCGGCAAGAGCGGCAGGGATAGCCGGATGGTGTACCGTAACCCGGACGTGTCGATGGGCGGGGTGCCGGGATTGCCGGAATACGAGCAGTATTACAGCGACGTGGAGAAGGTTGAGGCGGTGGTGAAAGAAGCGAATCGATTCTGTGATTTATGATTTACGATTTTAGATTAAAATAACCATTCAATCATAAATCAAGAAATCATAAATCATAAATCAAATAAAAGGGTAAACTAAAAGCGAAGACGATGTTGCGTACATTTGTAGAGAAAATATTAAACGCGGAAAAAGGAAGTGTCGTGGTTCGGGAACCGGATCTCGTGATGAGTCATGATAATTCGGCAAGGGTCAGGTTTCTTTTCGAGCGGATTCACGGGACGAAGGTACACGACCCGTCGCGGGTGGTAATCGTGCTGGACGGGAAAGCCTCCGGGCTGATGCACGAGTTGTCGTTCGAGTATAACTCGATACGGGATTTCGTGGAGGAACAGGGGATTGAACATTTTTACGATTGCGATAGCGGGATCGGTCACCAGATACTGGCGGGGCTGGTGCGACCGGGCATGCTGGTGGTCGGGTGTGATTCGCACACGGCGACGGCGGGAGCTTTCAACGCGTTTGCCTTGGGTATCAATAAGACGGAAACCGCGGTGTCGTGGAAGACGGGGAAAATGTGGTTCCGTGTGCCGGAAACGGTAAAGATCGTGTTGAGGAACCGTCTGCCGGAAGGTGTTCTGGCGAAGGACTTGGCACTGTGGATTAAAGGTGTCCTCGGGGAACTTGACGTGAACGGGCAGGCGATAGAATATCACGGCGAGGGCGTGGAGTCGTTGACGATAGATGACCGTATGACGATAGCCAATATGTCTACCGAAATGGGCGTGGTGAGTGCCGCGTTCCCGCCGGACGACACGTTGGCGGATTATTTCAACGAGCCTGCCGTGAGAGGTGTTTGGGCTGACGAGGGAGCCGTGTACGACCATTCGATAGAAATTGATTTGGCGAAAGTCTTTCCTTTGATATTCAATACCCGAAAAGGAGAGATTCGAAGCGTGGATGAATTGGAGGGTTTAAAAATACAACAGGGATTGATCGGGGCTTGTGCTTCGGGACGTTTGGAAGATTTAAGACTGGTGTCGATGATTCTCGACGGGAGGCGTATCGCTGACGGCTTCCAGTTGTTCGTGGTACCCGCTTCAAGGGATATTTATTTGAAAGCGGTAGAGGAAGGTATTATTGACAAGATCGTGCACTCGGGCGCGATGGTATTGGGTTCGAGTTGCGGACCGTGCCTCGGTGTCGGACATGTTGCCTCGGCAGGGAACAGTCGTTTGATATCGACGGCGAACAGCATGTATATCGGGGGTGCGAATGCCTCCGGCGTGGAGAAATATATCGCTTCTCCCGCCACGATTGCCATGACCGCTTTACGCGGGGAACTCTCGTCGGTGATTCATTTCGAGGGAGCACGTTATAAATACGAGGTAAAACCCGTCGAGCCGGTGATGTTGGGCGGGTATGATTATCGCAGGGTGAACGGGGTATGGAATTACGCGGACGTGGATAATATCTCGAGTAACCAGATTTTCGCGGAGAAATTGATGTACCGTTTGACATTGGAACAGGTGGAGGAGATCAAGCCTTACCTGTTCGCCGGGTTGGATAAGAATTTTGCCACGGACGCGAAACCGGGTGATATTATCATAGCCGGGGAGAACTTCGGTCGCGGACCGTTGGTGAAACACGCCGCCACGGGGTTGGTGGCTGTCGGGGTGAAATTGGTTATCGTGAAGTCGGTAAACCATGATTTCTATCGTATGGCGATTAATCACGGTTTGCTGATTCTGGTAGACTGGGCTATCGCGGATGCCTATACTTCCGGTGAATCATTGAAATTCGACTGGGAGAATCGGGTGGCGTATTTAAATGACAGAGAATACCCACTCCCGAGAATGGACAAGGAATTTAGTGAAATTATCGGAAAAGGCGGACTCGCGAAAGCCTTTTCATGATTTAAAGATATGATGCGACTGACGATTTTCATGTGTGTGTTGTTTTTTGTTGTATCCGGGTACGCCGGAACAAAGAGAGGGCAATCCTTACGGGTTGCCCTTATTCAAGCACACTTGCAATGGGGTGATGTGGACGGAAACCTGAAAGCGTTCGGGGAGAGGGTGGAGAGATGTGGCGAGGCGGACGTAATTGTGTTCCCGGAGTTGTTTGCATCGGGTTGCGAGATGAAGAAAGGAGGCGGGGATAAGAAAGCCGGGATTGCCGCCCGGTACGGGGATATACGTGAAAAGTTGAAAAAGTGGGCGGTAAGTAAAAAAGCGGTGGTGATGGGTTCGACGATATTCGCGGAAGGCGATCGGTATTACAATCGGTTGATCGTGGCTTTCCCGGACGGGAAGTGTTTGTATTACGACAAGCACAATTGTTTTAAAAAAGGAGCTTTCTCGCCGGGGGAAGGGCAACTTATTTTTGATTACAAGGGATTCAAGATAGCCACTTATATTTGTTATGACTTGCGATTCGCTGAATGGAGCCGGAACACGACGGGGTACGACGTGGCGGTATACGTGGCGAATTGGCCGGCTTCCCGTCGGGAAGACTGGCAGAAGCTGTTGCGGGAAAGGGCTAAAGAAAATAAAGCTCACGTGATAGGAGTAAATTGCGCGGGTACAGATCCGGATGGATTGTATTATGCCGGGGATTCGGGAATTGTCGGCACGGACGGGGAGTGGGTAGACCGTTGTGATGAAGGAAAAGACGAGATAAAGGTGGTGAGGATTTATAAAAACTAAAAGTTGGGAAGTAGCCTCAAGCTATCTCAAACTTTTAGTTTTTAACTTTTATCTTTTAGTTTTCTATTGTAATGTTCCTGCTTCTGCTTGTTTAATCATGTTGGCGTTAGCCGTGATGTATATTTCCACCCGGCGGTTTTGCGCACGTCCCTCGGCTGTACTGTTGTCCGCGACGGGTTGGTCAAAAGCAAGTCCCTCGGTTGTGATACGGGCGCGAGAAATACCGTTGCCCACGAGGAAGTTGGCTACCGCGTCCGCGCGTTGTTTGGATATTCTTTCGTTTACTTCACGGGTACCCGTGTTATCCGTGTGCCCGTAGATTGTAACATCCGTGTCGGGAGAGTTTTTGAGTGAATTGGCGAATTTCGTCAAAGCATCGCGGGATGAATTGCTTAATTGGCTGGAATTAGTGGCAAAAAGAATACCGTTGTCGAAAGTTACCTTGATCGCTTGCAAGTCATTGGCATCGGTAACTGTTTCTACTTTTGCTCCTTCGATAGCTTCCAGTTCTTTCTTTTGCTTGTCCATCTTCTTCCCGATCAAGGCTCCTGTTCCGGCTCCCACTGCACCGCCGATGGCTGCACCGATAGCCGCACCTTTGCCTTTACCTACCAAGGCACCGATGCCCGCGCCAAGTGCCGCACCGCCACCGGCACCGATGGCCGCACCTTTACCCGTGTTACTCATGGAAGCGCATCCGGAAAGAATGATACTTCCGCTCAATACTAAAATGGTGAATAAATTAGTCCTTTTCATATGTGTTTAATTTGAAATGTTGGTTTCACTCGTTAATTTCTCCGCAAAAGTAATACCATTTTAATAATTTCAAAATAAAGTGAAGATAAGGGGATAAAAAAAGAGGTATGTTACAGACACACCTCCTTGTTTTTTATAAACTAAAGTATTAGAACATCGGTAATTGATAGATAAACCCGACTTCTACTCTTTGCGTGTTGTAATTGTTTTGACCGAGTACTTTAGCGCGATCGGTGAAATTGTAGCTACGTCCCACGAAAGTACAGAAGAAGTGCAAATTGGATTCCATCGGGTAGAATTCAACACCTGCCAAGTAACCGTATGAGGTGCGGTATTTACCTTTTTCTACATTTTCGGTAGCTTTGAAGATAGACGCGGTTTCATACATTCCTTTCATGAAAACGTTCCATTTCGGTAAGAAACGATAGTTTACCTTGGCTACCAATGACATGTATTTGGCGTTGAAAGCGTTGTGTTCATCTTCTAGTCCCACGATACCGGTCATGATACCTTTGCGGTCAATGTCCTCGTCGGAATACATGAAATCCACGAACGCGTTTACTTTCTTGGAGAAGGTAAAATCGTTACCTAACGCGTAGTAATACATTTGTTTGTCTTTTGCTTCGGACATAATGGATGCAGACCAACGGGTTTTGTAGAAACCGTCGAATAAACTACCGTTCCAGTTTATGGTATAAAGTAACGGGGCTCTTCCGTCTTCAAGGTTCTTTCCGTAAGTATCTTCAAATGAATTATTACGGCTATCCAAAATTTGGAATTGTATCTGATGATTATCATCAACTTGGTAAGCGATGTTCAATCCGGTCATGAAATTGCTCATGTTCTCGATCATGTCGCTATACTCGTAGATTTCAATAGGATTAAGGTCAAATTCAATACCTCCGTAAGCGGCACATTGTTTTCCCGCGAAGAAAGAGAATTGGTCGTTTAGTTTTACCCCGATACCGGCAATATCGATAGAGGTCGGCATATTGTCAATCGTACCGCTACCGTTATTACCGCGGTTCAAACGTTGCCGCCAGCGATAGGACAACCACGGGGTAATGTTACCTTTTGCCTCGATACGGAATTGACGCATCTTGAAAGCTGCTTCGCTCAATCCGTTCCTGTCATAATTGAAGCTGGCGTCGAATGACCCTTGCATATTCAGGTAGAAGTTGAACCAGTCGATTTTTTTCTCGACATTGCTTACTCGTTCAAAAAGTGTTTTTTCCTTGGGAGAGCTTTGCGCGAATGCACTCGCACCGAACCCCATAACGACTATTAATATGGCTAATTTTTTCATGTTCTGCTTTATTATGGTAGAAGGTCGTGTCGTTATACGCGGCTACGACCTTCTACCTGTATTGTTTTCAGTTGGTTAGTATTCGTTGAAGTATTGTTGGATTTGTTTCCAATCACTGGTTTTCGTCAACGCTAACATTAATAAAATACGGGACTTTTGGGGGTTCAATTCTTGAGAAGCGATGAACTTGTATTGATTGTCATCCACTTCTGCATCAAGGGTGGTAGGACCTGTCGGTACGCGGGTGGAACGAACGATAAGAATACCTTTGTTCCGCGCATTAATCAGTTCCGGGAATACATTCTTGTGAATGTTACCGTTACCCAAACCGGCATGAATGATACCCTTGTAACCGCTGTTAGCCATCATTTTAACAACATCACCTTCCATGTTGGAGTAGCTATAAACGATACCTACTTTCGGAAGCGCGTTCAAGTTGGTCACGTCGAACACGGATTGGCTGGTGTGTTTTTTCAACGTGGCTTGGTTATAGAATACTTTACCGTTGTAGATGTAGCCGAGAGCCCCTGAGTTCGGTGCTTGGAACGTTTGCACGTCGATAGTGTTCATTTTAAGCACGCTTTGCGCACCGATAACGAGTCCGTTCATGGCAACCAGTACGCCTTTACCAATGGATTCTTTCGCTCCGGCAACAACTACGGCGTTGTAAAGATTCAACGGTCCGTCCGCGCTGAGGGCGGTAGAGGGACGCATTGCCCCGACAAGAACGACGGGTTTGTTGCTTTTCACTACCAAATTCAAGAAGTAAGCCGTTTCTTCCATCGTGTCGGTTCCGTGAGTGATGACGATACCGTCAATATCTTTTCTAGCCAATAATTTGTTGATGGTCTTGGCAAGAGTCAACCACACGTCGTCCGTCATATCCTGAGAACCGATTTTCACGATTTGTTCCCCGGTTACGTTAGCAATCTTTTGAATTTCGGGAACGGCTGAAAGCAATGTCCCGATAGCTACTTGTCCGGCAGTGTAATTTGTTCCGGTAGAAGAGGCACCTGTTCCGGCGATAGTACCCCCTGTTGCCAATATGTGTATGTTAGGCAACTTTTGTGCAAACGTTGTTGCAACAGAAAATAGCACCAAGGCTACCAGCAAACTTAAATTTCTAAACATTTTCATAACTTGTGTTTTAAATTTACTATAATATAGACTATTAGAAAATCTGAATAAAAAGCAATCCAAGCCCGACGGCTACAACCGTGGCAACGAGTCCGGGCATCATGAACGAGTGGTTCAGCACGTACTTCCCGATGCGGGTGGTACCCGTCCGGTCAAAGTTAATGGCGGCAACCACGGTGGGGTAGTTCGGGATAAAGAAATACCCGTTTACCGCGGGAAACATGGCGATCAGCATGTAAGGCGATATACCCAACGCGATCCCGAGAGGCATTAAAGCGCGGACTGTTGCCGCTTGACTATACAGTAATATAGACATGACGAACAAGGCTATACCGAACAACCACGGCATCTGTCTTACGACTTCTTCGATGGAAGATTTCAATTCAGCCATATTGCCTTGCAGGAATGTATCACCCATCCACGCTATACCGAAGATAGCCACGACGGCTTGCATCCCTGCCCCGAACACGGAACCTTGCGCGGCTTTCAACCCGTCCGTGCGGGTTACCAGCAAGATAAGCGCCGCGGCAGACAGCATCAGAATCTCGATGATTGCCGGCATATCCAGTAATACTTGGTTCCCGTCAATCATGAAGGAAGGGCGTAAGTTGTCGAATGAACCGAAAAGCACGATAAATACGGTAGCGAGTATAAACACGAGAACGGATAGACTTGCCTTCTTTTGGTTGGCCACGTCCTTTAACTCGTATTTCTTATCGGTGAATACACCTTCTTTCAAACGTTTTTGATATTCCGGGTCATCAACAAGCTCTTTACCCACCCGCATGGAGAAGAATGCCCCTACAAGTACGCCGATCAAGGTGGCGGGAATCGTGATTTTCAGAATATCGAACAACGTAATATCGAAACCGGCTAATAGCCCGAGTAAGGCAACCGTGGCAGCCGAGATAGGACTTGCCGTGATAGCCTGTTGTGACGCGATGACCGCGATCCCGAGCGGACGTTCCGGTCGGATTTTCGTTTCTGTCGCGACCTCGGCGATAACCGGGAGCACGGAGTAAGCCACGTGTCCTGTTCCGGCGATGAATGTAAAGGCGTAAGTCACGAGCGGACTTAAAATCGTCACGTGCGCGGGGTTCTTTCTGAGTAAGCGTTCGGCGACCTTAACCATTAAGTCGAGTCCTCCGGCGGCTTGCATGGCGGCTGCGGCTGATATTACCGCCACGATCATGAGCATGACATCAATAGGAGGGGCTGTTGGTTGCAGTCCGAACACGAATGTTAAAATCCCCAGCCCGATTCCGCCCATAACACCCAACCCGACACCGCCTAGACGCGCTCCGATGATGATTGCTGTTAAAACGAAAGCTAATTGTAAAATCATCTCTTTTCTTTATTTTAATGTTTAATAATGCAATTATTCTAATTTCAACACCCATACTTTACGGTTTTCTTAACAAGAAGGTTTCACATTTTTATCAACAATTAGTTACAATAAAAGGTTTTCTCGTTAAAATAATAATCCGATAATAGATATTATAATGTTTAAAATTAACAAATGCATATAGTCAATTTGTATGCCAAACTTTTAATTTCTTATAAATAAATGATTGCTTTTAGGGCTTTATGGAAGGGGGTATTGAGCTAGGGTAAAGACAGATAGAGTCTATGAGGTTTATAAAGTTCATAAAGTTTATAAAGTCACGGGTGTCCTTCGGACAAAGCTTAACGGCAGCGTGAGCTGCCGTGGGCAAAGCGCCCGCAGGGTCAATGAACTTTATGAACCTTATAAACCTTATAAACTTTATAAATTCTACGTCCTTTCTATATTCATCCGAAAGTATTATTTTTGCTATAAATTTTGGAATATATGCAAGATCTGTACCTGTTTAATCCGGATAACGAGATTTCTGTTGCCAACGGCACCAATGGTTACACGCCGAAAGCGAATATCGCTTTGATGGCGGATAATCTTTCTTTTTTGATGGCGTATTTGACGGGGGAAGAGGATTACGTTCTGGTATCCCGGCTGCCGGGATATGATTTCTTGGAGAGAAGACGGGAAGTATTCGGTTTGACGTGCAAGCCGATTCTTTGGGATAGAGCGTGTTTATTGTCTTTCCGGGAAGTTCGCCCGTGGGGGTGGAGTCCTAGGGTACATAATTTACTGGGCGAATTGAAAACCCGTTGCGGTGAGCGATTCCGGCAAGGTGTTATGGCGGAATGGAACGATGAACGACGGGAGTTGTATAGCAGGCAAAGGGCTCGCGAGTGTTTGGAGTTTATCCGGCAACGGTTACCGTTGGTCGAAGCGACGATCGTACCCCGGCAATGTTCTTCCTTGGATGCCATTCGGGAGATCACCGGCGAGGAAAGTGTAGTGGTGAAGGCACCATGGTCGTCTTCCGGGAAAGGTATATTATTTGTACCGCGGGGAGAGTTCACGAAGAAAGAAGAAGAGATTGTGTCCGGAATGTTGCATAAGCAAGGATTCGTGATGGTCGAGAAGCGTTTGAATCGAATACTTGATTTCGCCATGGAGTTCAAGATGGATGATGATTTTCAATTGCAATATTTAGGATTTTCCGTGTTCAAAACCGGTAAGCGGGGGGAATACGAGGGAAATGTCGTCGCATCGGAAAGCCGATTGCGGGGCATGATATCGGCTTACGCGGACGAGGAGGTATTGGAACGTGTCCGGGAACTTTTGACGGAAGCCTTGCTCGAACAGTATCGAGGGATATACACGGGATATTTGGGCGTGGATATGATGATTTATCAAGACGAAGAGGGACGATACCGGGTACAGCCATGCGTGGAAATCAATTTACGCTACAACATGGGGATTGTCGCTTTACAGTTACAACGGCATTTGGCGGAGGAAGCGGAAGGTCGTTTCTGTATTCGTTTTTCAGCCAAGGCGGGAGAAATCCGCGGTTCCGCGGAAGAGCGACGGAAAATGTTTCCGTTGGAAATTCATCACGGGAAGGTCGTTTCAGGGTATATCAATCTGACTCCGGTTGATGAAGAAAGTCGCTTCGTGGCAGAATTAATCGTGGAGAAAAAATAAACTTTGTAAACTTTATAATCTTTTATGTAGTAAAATAAAGAAAATTTTATTCTCTTTGTACTTGATAATGAATTACGGATCTGGCAATAAATAGGGGTTAGCGTATGCACATGAAAATTAAGATCGAGGGTATTAAGGAACTTTTTATAGAGGATATCCTTCCTACCATGGAAAAGCACGGTTACCATTTTTTAAGGTCAAAGAACTCGTTTGTTCACGAGAACAGGGAATGGAAAAACGAGTGCAATCTGCGTTTCACGGATTGGGGTGACGATCATGTATCATTGCGAACAGAGTATTTTGTGACGAGCAAGAAAGTTTCCCGTTTGTTTAGCGAGGCAACTTTAGAGTCGGGATGTATGCCGACTTGTGGTGTGCTCGACGTGGGATGGGCGTATAAATATCTGGGGATTCCGTTGGAAGATAAGCCGTGGTTTGAAATGAGAATCGCCAAACTCGATTCTATCGTGCAGAAATGGATCGTTGAATTCGAGAGCGTGGGTTTGTCTTTTTTCAAGGAGATGAACGATTACGAGAAGTTGGAGAAGGTACTGGATATATATAACGTGTCCGGTTGTCCGGCTTTGTCGGTATGGACAGGTGAGCGCATTCTGCACGGGATATGCCTGCATTATATCAAGACGAGGGACAGGCGTAGGACATTGGAACTTTTCTCCATGTACCGGAAAAAGGTCGAGGGGATGGATTACTCGTTGATAAAAGACCAGTTTATTCGTTTGGAACAATATTTCAGGAATTTACCGGACGGTTTAAATCGGAAGTTGTGACGAATGTCTAGATGTGGTCGTTTAGTGAAGTATTTTTGACCATCATGGCTAGCCTGTGATGGTCTTGTTGTATCATTATCTCTCGATTACCTGTGAAATATTTACATCACATTAATATAATATGTTTATATGTATTATATTATCTTGTAGTTAAATACAGTTAACGCGTGGGAATCGGGACGTGATTGCGCGATGATATCCTCGCTCGAAAAAAAAGGGAGCCACGAGTTTGGGAATGTTGTTTTAGAGGGTGAAAATATCTCGTTAAAAGTTCGATATTCCGGCATATTTTTACTATATTTGTACGTTTTGTGGAAACACAATGGAAAGATTGACGGAGAGGGATTTAGAGATATTTGAAAATATAGAAAACCATTAAATATGAGTGAAGAAATAGAGCAGAATATGAATGAAGAATTAGAGCCGATGAATAACGAGTATTCGGCTGACAGTATTCAGGTGTTGGAGGGGTTGGAGGCCGTGCGTATGCGTCCTTCCATGTATATTGGTGATGTGAACACGAAGGGGTTGCATCATTTGGTGTATGAGGTGGTCGACAACTCGATAGACGAGGCGTTAGCCGGTTATTGTAAAAATATTGAAGTAACGATTAACGAGGATGATTCGATAACGGTTAGTGATGACGGTCGCGGTATTCCCACGGGAATGAACCAGAAAGAGAATCGTTCCGCGCTTGAGGTCGTGTTGACGATTTTGCACGCCGGGGGTAAGTTCGATAAAGGCTCTTACAAGGTTTCCGGTGGTTTGCATGGCGTGGGTGTGTCTTGTGTGAACGCTCTTTCTATCAAATTAACCGCCACGATTTACCGGGAAGGGAGTATCTGGTTTCAAGAATATTCCAAAGGTGTGCCTTTGGAAGACGTGAAGATTATCGGTGAAACCGATCGTACCGGTACGACGATTACTTTCAAGCCGGATGATTCGATCTTTTATGTAACGGAATATAAATATGATATATTGGCCGCCCGTTTACGGGAATTGGCTTATTTGAACCGGGGTATTCGTTTGTCTTTGACGGATAAACGGGTGATTGACCCCGACACGAACGAGTTTAAATCCGAAGTTTTCTATTCTGAAAAAGGGTTGAGCGAGTTCGTGGAATATCTGGATGCCAATCGTGAAAAACTGATTGACGAAACCATCCATATCACGACCGAGAAAAACGGTATCCCGATCGAAGTGGCTATGCATTATAACACGGAGTTCAAGGAAAACGTGTTCTCTTACGTGAATAATATCAACACGATGGAGGGTGGTACTCACCTTGCCGGCTTCCGCAGGGGAATCATGCAGACGTTGAAGACGTATGCCGACAATTCCGGCGCGTTGAGTAAATTGAAGTTTGATATTAACGGGGATGACTTCCGTGAAGGTCTGACTGCCATTATTTCCGTGAAAGTGGCTGAACCGCAATTCGAGGGACAGACAAAAACCAAGTTGGGTAACACGGAAGTGGGTACGGCGGTGGCTCAAGCGGTAAGTACGGCTCTGGCTAATTATCTGGAAGAGCACCCGAAGGATGCCCGTTCAATCGTGGATAAGGTGATTCTCGCTGCACAAGCCCGTCACGCGGCTCGCAAGGCACGTGAGTTGGTACAGCGGAAAACGGTACTTTCCGGTTCCGGGCTTCCCGGTAAACTGGCGGACTGTTCGGATAATAACCCGGAGAACTGCGAGATATTCCTCGTCGAGGGAGATTCTGCAGGGGGTACGGCAAAACAAGGACGTGACCGTAAATTTCAAGCTATCCTGCCTTTGCGCGGTAAGATTTTGAACGTGGAGAAAGCGTTGGCTCACCGGGTATGGGAGAGTGAAGAAATTAAGATTATATTCCAAGCATTGGGCATCACTATCGGTACGGCAGAGGACAGCAAGGCCGTGAATCTCGAGAAATTGCGTTACCACAAGATCGTGATCATGGCGGATGCCGACGTCGACGGGGCGCATATCGCTACTTTGATTATGACTTTGTTCTTCCGCTATATGAAACCCGTGATCGAAAGTGGTTATCTATATATCGCTACCCCACCTCTTTTCTCCGTGAAGAAAGGAAAAGAGCAACGTTATTGCTGGACGGACGAGCAACGTTTGCAGTTGATTCAAGAAATGGGAGGCGGAAAGGAGAGCAGTTTGCATATCCAGCGCTACAAAGGTTTGGGTGAGATGACCGCGGAGCAGCTATGGGATACGACTATGTCGCCCGAAGGGCGTATATTGCGTCAGGTGACGATAGAGAATGCTGCTGAAGCGGATCGTATTTTCTCCATGCTTATGGGAGATGACGTGCCGCCTCGTAGACAATTTATCGAGCAGAACGCCACGTATGCGAATATTGACGCCTAGGGTGTCAATGTTACAGGTTGCAGGTTGACAGGTTACAGGTTTGTGACTGTCCTGCAACCTGTAATTTTAGTATTTGATTTCTATATATCTGGTTTTATGAGAGTTTGTGTGTTTTGTGCTTCTTCTGAAAAGATGGAGAGCGTGTATTTCGAGGCGGCGGCCGAATTGGGGGAGGAGATCGTGAAGAATGGCTGGGAGTTGCTGTATGGCGGGACGAATTGCGGGTTGATGCGGGAGGTTTCGGATGCGGCGAAGAAAGCAGGAGGGAAGGTAACGGGAATTATTCCGCGATGTATCGTTGACCGCGGTGTGTCGGCTCAAGGGATAACGGAATTGATAGTTGCTCCCGATATGAAAGAACGGAAAAGTATGATGCGGGAGCAAGCCGACGCGTTTGTCGCTTTGCCCGGCGGATGGGGTACTTTGGAAGAAATCACGGAGGTAATTACCTTGAAACAATTAGGTGTTCACAACAAGCCGATTGTCTTTATCAACACGAATGATTTCTATGAATACTTTTTTTTGTTTATCAATAATATTCGAAAAGAAGGTTTTGTATCAAATGCTTACGATGGTTTGTACACGGTCGTGAATGATGTTGAAGAAGCCGTGGCTTATATTAAAAAATACAAGGCGAAAGAATTTTCAAGTAAATATTAGGAAATAGTTGTTTTTTTAATATTTATGGACTATATTTACGGTGCTAATATAGCGTATGAGTTGACTATTGTAGTGATACAAAAGTTTGGTTAGTTTAGTTTAGAATGTAAAGGGTGATTTTGGTCACCCTTTATTAATTTGGTGTGAAATAATATTATTTAGATTTTCGGTATGAACACGTGGTTGGTTTTAGTATTGTCCCCTATTTAGGGGCATATTGAACAAAACTGTTTGTTTTTTCTTTTTTAATATTTAAGTTTGCAAAATGAAATAATAAAAAGTGAGGATAATATGAACAAACATGAATTAATTAGGATTGCGGCTAAAAAGAGCGGAGTGTCACAGAAAACAGCAGAAAAAGTTGTATCGTCAATTCTTGAAACAATTTTAGAGAGTCTTAGAAATGATGAGGCTGTATCCATGTTGAATTTTGGAAAGTTTTCCATAAAAAAATATGATGCTCGCAATGGCTATAATGTTGCAACAAAGAAAATTATGACGATTCCGGAGAAAAAAGTTGTCCGCTTTAAAATAGCGAAAGGCACTGGTTTAAAATAAAACAATTTTAGCCCGGTAGAATAATGAAAGGCATAGAAAAATGCCTCTTGTATGCGGTACGTATAAATATATGCGTACCCGTAATTTAATAAACCTAAGGGCAAAAAGCGTTTTGACGCGTTTGCCCTAGTCGTGGTATTATCTGGATAGCTTCTTGTTTATTCCATTAATCCTCTACCAATCTTTTTGATTTGATTTTTCTCTTTGAGCAAGATAACCACTTTATCCAGTACCCCGTTGATGAAACTGCTACTTTTGGGCGAACAGTAGTTTTTGGATATTTCAATAAACTCGTCCAGAGTAACTTTTACCGGGATAGACGGGAAATATTTTAACTCGGCGATGGCGATGTCCATGATCAATTTATCCATTTCGGAAATACGGTCTAATTCCCAGTTGGCGGTAAACTGATCGATGATTTCCATGTTCTCTTTCATGTCGAGGATAGACTTCCGGAACAGGGTTTTGGCAAAATCCAAGTCTTCTTCTTCATTATATAACGAGATAAAGAAAACGGTGTTTTCCGAATAACTTTCTTTCATGTTTTTAACTGTCTTGTAGACGATGCTTAACACCAGTTCGAAATCGTCGTTCCAGAAGATGTTTTTCTCTTCCATTGCCTGCTCGAAGTCTTCGTCAACGGCAATAAGTTCTGAAATCATGTCCAACACGAGTTGCTTGTGGTCGTCATAAGTAACGGTCGGTTTGTTCATGTACAGGTTAAAGAAGTCGGTTTCTACCAATTTGTTGTGCAAGGAAACTACCACGTCTTGACACTCGTTTAATGAAACGAGATTGGTTGAAACGTATGTTTTGAATTTCCGGTTTTCGGCTATTTGGTTGATTACCGGGTTATCAATGAACCGGGTGTTCGGGTTTAAGTCCTTGTGGGATGCAAGCTTTCGATTGCGGGCGGCATCTATTTTTAGAAACGCGTGACGTTGGATCTCTGTAATCAGAAGGAAGACGTGGTAATACAGGTCTGTACTCTTTGTAATACTCTTGAACAAATCTCGTTCCACTTCCGTGATTGTCACTCCCTCTTTCTTCGTGTAAGAATATAAAAGCTGTAAAACTTTAATTCTAATTAATCTTCTGCTTGTCATTTTATAAAGAACTATTGTTATATCGGGCACAAAAGTACGAATTTAATTGAAAATTGGAAATTGATAATTGAAAATTATTCGTTACTTTCGCACGGATTATGCAGTAAAGGATTAAAGATGATACGACATATACATATAGTAAATTATGCTCTGATTGACAAGACGGATTTGGAGTTGGAGAAAGGGTTTACGATTATCACGGGGGAAACAGGTGCCGGGAAATCTATTTTATTGGGGGCTATCGGGTTGACTCTGGGACAGCGAGCCGATGCTTCGGCTATCATGGATAAGGACAAGAAATGTATCGTGGAAATCACGTATGATGTCGCGGGGTATCATTTGCGGCAGTGGTTCGAGGATAATGACTTGGATTATGATGACGAGGTGGTGGTACGCCGGGAATTGAACGCGGACGGGAAGTCCCGTTCGTTTATTAATGATACGCCCGTGAATAATAAGGTATTGAAGGAATTCGGGAGTTTCCTGATTGACGTGCATTCCCAGCACCAGTCTTTGTTGATTGGTCAGCCGGAATATCAATTGGAGATTCTGGATGCTTTTTGTGGTAATCAGTCTTTGTTGAAAGAGTACAGGATGAAATATGCATCCCGCCAGTCGTTGCTCTCGGAGTTGGAACAGGTGAAGCGGCAGGCACGGGAAGCCGAGCAGGAGGAGGATTATTTGAAATTCCAGTTTAACCAGCTGGATGAGGCGAATTTGAGGGAAGGGGAACAACAGGAGTTGGAAGACGAATTGGCCGTTTTGAATCATGCCGAAACTATAAAAAGTGTCTTTTCCGAGGCTACTTACGCGTTGACGGAGTCGGATACGCCTGTTATTCAAACGTTGAAAGGTATACGGAATAGAATAGCCGCTTTGGATGAAGTGGTGAAGGAGGCAACGGATTACGGTCAGCGATTACATTCGGTGATTGTCGAGTTGGAGGATATCGCTGATGAGGCGGAACGGGTTGCCGAACGGGTGGAATATAATCCCGGACGCGTGGACGTGATAAATGACAGGCTCGGGGTGATGTATGACCTTCTGCACAAGCATAAAGTGGAACGGACGGAGGATTTAATCGCTTTGAAAGACACTTTGCGGGAGAGATTGAAAGGTATACAATCTTTTTCTACCCGCGTCGAAGAGTTGGATACGCGAATTGCCGCGTTGGAAGCGGAAATGGAGGTTCTGGCTCGGAAGATTCACGCTGCTCGGGTGGATTCGGAAGGGAAATTGCGGGAGGAGATGCAGGGGTTGTTAGTGGGGTTGGGGATCAAGCACGCCTCGTTTAAAGTCGGGATTGTTCTCGTGGAGCATTTTACCCCGACGGGAAAAGATGAGGTTACTTTCCTGTTCTCGGCGAACAAGAATCAAGAGCCGGGTGAATTGTCAAAAGTCGCTTCCGGGGGAGAGATTTCACGCTTGATGTTGTCTTTGAAGTATATATTGTCCCGGACGAAACAGTTGCCTGTTATTATTTTTGACGAGATAGACACGGGTGTGTCCGGTGAGATTGCCCACCGGATGGCTGCCATGATGAAGGAAATGGCTGCCCGTATGCAGGTAATCAGTATCTCGCACTTGCCCCAGATAGCGGCGGCGGGAGATAGTCATTTTAAAGTGTACAAGGAAGATGATCACGCGGGAACTATTTCGCGGATTCGCCGTTTAACAGAGGAAGAACGGGTGACCGAAATAGCCGGGATGATTAGCGGAAGCGTGGTGAGTGAGGCAGCTTTGGAAAATGCCCGGTTATTACGGGAACAATTTTAATTTAATATTTATGAGTTACAATTTATTGAAAGGAAAGAAAGGAATTATTTTCGGCGCGTTGAACGAGATGTCTATCGCTTGGAAAGTAGCGGAGAAATGTTTGGAAGAGGGGGCGCAAATCGTTTTGACGAACACGGAATTATCTATTCGTATGGGAAAGGTGAAGGAGTTTGCGGAACAGAATAATATTCCTTTGATTCCGGCAGATGCTACCAGCGAGCGGGATTTGGAACAATTGTTTCAATCGTCGATGGATTTGTTGGGTGGAAAGATTGATTTTATCCTGCACTCCGTGGCAATGTCTTTGAACGTGAGAAAGAAACGCTCTTACGATAATTTGGATTACGACTTTTTGCAGAAGACGTTGGATATTTCAGCCGTATCGTTTCATAAGGTGTTACAGACCGCGAAGAAGCTGGATGCCATGAACGAGTGGGGTTCAGTGGTAGCGCTCTCGTACGTGGCCGCGCAAAGAACCATGTTCGAGTACAACGATATGGCGGATGCCAAAGCGATGCTGGAGTCTATTGCCCGCAGTTTCGGGTATATTTACGGGCGGGAAAAGCGGGTACGCGTGAACACGATTTCCCAATCCCCGACGATGACCACGGCAGGTAGCGGTATCAAAGGTTTCGATTCGTTGATTGATTTTGCCGAGCGTATGTCCCCGCTAGGGAATGCCGATGCCGACGAATGTGCCAATTATTGTATTACCTTGTTTTCCGACCTTACCCGCAAGGTTACCATGCAGAATCTTTTCCATGACGGCGGATTCTCCAGTATGGGTATGAGTTATCGGGCAATGCACCAGTACAACAAGAGTTTTGAAAACGATAATTCAAAATGAAATCGGATTTCCGGTTTGTGATAGTAGAAAATCATAAATCGGAAATCATAAATCGGATATAGAAAAGATGTTTTTATTTTTTGACACGGAAACGACGGGACTTCCACAACGGTGGAATGCTCCCATAACCGACTTGGATAATTGGCCTCGTATGGTGCAGTTGGCGTGGATTATGTGCGATGAGAAAGGGAATATTATTGAAGAACGGAGTGACATTGTGAAACCGGAAGGATTTTTGATTCCGGCGGAAGCGTCCCGGGTGCACGGGATAACGACGGCGAAAGCGCAGGCCGAAGGTAAAGAACTGCTGTCTGTTCTGGAAGTTTTTTCAGATAAAATAGACGAGGCGTACGCGATGGTCGGTCATAACATCAGTTTCGACGAGTGTATCGTGGGCGCGGAGTTTGAGCGTAAACGAATCATGAGTTCGATGTTTTTGAAGCCGAAGTATTGCACGATGAAATCGTCCACGAAATATTGCAAGTTGCCGGGTGGGAAACAAGGATTCAAGTCCCCGAAGTTGTCCGAGTTGCATCAAGTGTTGTTCGGCGAGGGATTCGAGAACGCTCATGACGCGTTGGCGGACGTGAGGGCTACCGTGCGGTGTTTCTGGAAGTTGAAGGAACTCAAGGTGATGTGAGGAAAATAAATAAAAAAACGTATGGCTAAAAAGCAGGAATATAATTATAAATCATTACAATCGGATTACGGGAAGATGCCGCCGCAAGCGGTTGATTTGGAAGAGGCGATACTGGGTTCTCTGATGTTGGAAAAAGATGCTTTTATTACCGTGAGCGACTTTTTGAAGCCGGATTGTTTCTATAAAGAGGCGCACCAGAAGATATATCGCGGAATTCAGAATCTGTCCTTGAATAACGAGCCGGTGGATATTCTGACTGTGAGCGAGGAGATGAAGCGGTTGGGAGAACTGGAGGAGATTGGCGGTTATTATTATCTGGCACAGTTGACTTCCAAGGTGGCTTCTGCCGCCCACATTGAGTTTCACGCTCGCATTATCGTGCAAAAGTATATCCAGCGGGAGTTGATTCGCGTATGCACGGATATCCAGAATAAGGCTTATGACGATGCCACGGATGTTGCCGACCTGGTGGATATGGCACAAAAGCAGGTATTCGAGATTGCCGAGGGAAACATCAAGAAGGAGACGACGGCTATTAACGCTTTGATTGATGAAGCCATCAAGGGAATCGAGATTGCCGGGAATCGTCCCGACGGATTGAGCGGTGTGCCTTCCGGTTTCACGGCATTGGATGAAGTTACTTCCGGCTGGCAACCTTCCGACCTCGTGATTATTGCCGCGCGTCCTTCTATGGGTAAGACGGCATTCGTGTTGTCCATGACCCGGAATATGGCGGTAAACCATAACCAGCCTATCGCCTTGTTCTCTTTGGAGATGTCTTCGGTGCAGTTGGTCAATCGTTTGATTGCCAGTGAAACCGAGTTGGGCTCCGAAAAGATTCGGAACGGACGTTTGTCCGAAGACGAGTGGCAACAGTTACATGCGAAAATCAAAGCGTTGATAAAGGCTCCTATATATGTAGACGATACTCCGGCTCTTTCTATTTTCGAGTTACGGGCAAAATGCCGTCGTTTGCAGCAGCGTTATGGTATCAAGGTGTTGATTATCGACTACTTGCAGTTGATGACGGCGGGAGCCGATATGCGAGGAAACCGGGAGCAGGAGGTAAGTATGATTTCCCGGCAGTTGAAGATTATCGCCAAGGAGTTGAATATACCCGTGATTGCCTTGTCGCAGTTGAACCGCGGCGTGGAGCAACGTACGGGAGATGCCAAGAAACCGATGTTGTCCGACTTGCGTGAGTCGGGAGCCATCGAGCAGGATGCCGATATGGTGCTTTTTATCCATCGCCCCGAACGTTACGGGATCATGGAAGACAGTATGGGAAACAGCTTGAAAGGGATTGCCGATATCATTATCGCCAAGCATCGTAACGGTGCCGTGGGGGAGATTCAATTGCGCTTCCGTAACGAGTTGGCTCAGTTCTGCGATCTGGAAGAGGTTTCTCCTTTTGCATCCGGTGGTTCAACGGTAAAAACCGTTACTTTCGGTTCCCGTATGAACGAGGATGCCGCTCCGCAAATGCCGCCCCTCGATACGGATTTCAGGGACGGGGGAAAGAGTTTCGAGAGCGGTGGTAACAGTGGGGCTGCACCTTTCTAATAATTGAAAATGGAGAATTGAAAATTGAAAATGAAAAGAACTCCTCTGTCAGCTGCGCTGCCACTAGCCAAAAATAGTGAGTATTTCAGCTCTCCCTCTGTTTATAGAGGGAAACTTGTTTCCACGTTACCGAGCGAGAGCCAGTTCGAGCGATAGCTCAATACCCTGAAGGGGGGAGGGAGTTCAATCATAAATCATAAATCTAAAATCATAAATGGTCAGGTTTTTATTGAAGTATTACGTGTTTTGGGTCGTGTTCTCGATTGCGGCAAAGGTGATCTTTCTGGTTTACCAGTGGAAAGAAACGGCGACACTCACCGGGTACGATTACGTGATGTTGTTCACGAAAGGGTTGCGTATGGATCTCTCTTTCGGGGGATATGTGATGGTATTGGCTTGCGTGATTATGGCGATAGGTGTGTTCCTGCCGCCCAAATGGTTGAAACGCGTGTACTCGGTAATAACCTTGATACTTTTGGCTATATCCAGTCTGATTGTTGTCGGAGATTTGGAGTTGTTTAAAAACTGGGGCTATCATATGGATGCGACCCCGCTATTCTATTTGAAAACGCCGGGAGAGGCAATGGCTTCGACTCCCACGTGGTTGATATTGGCATTGGTCTTGCTTTGCGCGGTTATGGTAGGGGTATTTTATAGCCTTTATCGCCGTTGGGTGGCAAATTCCTTGAAGCCGGTCCGGAAAGCGGCTTGGAAGAGCGTCGTTTATCTCCTTTTGGGTGGATTGATGATTATTCCGGTGAGGGGCGGTTTCAACGTGGCTCCGATGAATGTGAGTTTCGTGTTTTTTAATAACAAAAATATGTATGCCAATCAAGCGGCAGTGAATCCGGTATGGAATTTCTTGTACGAGGTGGCACACGTCAACAAGATTAAAAGCGACTTCGTTTTTATGCCGGAAGATAAGGCAAGACAGCTGGTGGACAGCGTGTACACGGAAACGGGTACTTTCCCGAGTGTGTTGAAAACGGATAAACCGAACGTGGTGGTGCTTTTGCTGGAAAGTTTTACACTGAACGCTTGGGACGCCATGCCTAATTTGCAGGCGGTGGCGAAAGAAGGCATTTTCTTCTCGAATATATACGCCACGGGAAATCGTTCCGACCGGGGAATACTGGGGGTTATCAGTGGTTTTCCCGCCCACCCGCAGGTGTCCATGCTGAAGTACCCGAATAAAACGTATCTTCATCCTCGTTTCCCGTTGGATTTTGAGGCTAACGGGTATAGTACTCGGTTTTATTACGCGGGGGATTTGAATTTCGGGGGATTTCGTTCCTACGTGACGATGAGTTTTCAAGGTAGCGTGACGGAGAATGATTTTTCCGGGGAAGCTATCGAGAACCGCTTCAAATGGGGGGTACATGACGGTTATATGCTGGATCGGCTGTATGAGGATCTGCGTGTGGCGAAAACTCCGTTCATGTATATGGCATTTACCATGAGTAGTCACGAACCGTTTGTCGTACCCATGAAAACGAAAATTCCGGGAAGTGATACCGGTTCGAAGTTTAAAAATGCCATTGCTTACACGGACCAGTGTTTGGGTGAATTTTTTGAAAAGTGTAAAAAGTCCGGGATTTGGGATAACACGTTGTTTGTGTTGATTGCCGACCACGGGACTCGGCACGTGGGAAACCTGCAACCTCATGCGCCGGAAACTTATCGTATACCAATGATATTTACCGGGGGGGCTATGAGTGTGCAGGATTCGGTGGTGAATACCTTGGGTTCGCAAACAGATATGGTAGCTACTATGTTGGTACAGTTGGGAATAGATGCTTCGGCTTATCATTACAGCAAGAATCTGCTTGACCCGAGTGCCGTACCTTTTGCTTTCTATGCCTTTACCAATGCGGCAGCCGTGGTGACAAGCAATGGAGCCTATATTTATGATTTGAAGTCTAAAAAGGATATCGGGGTGAATACTAATCCTAGAGATGAAGCCTTGTTGAAGGCCTATTTACAAATCGTAGACCAAGACTTCAAGGGAAGGCAGTGAGAATATAGGTTTATTCGTGAGTTTGACAAAATATGCAATTAATATGCTGATTGTTGCAAATAAAAGTAATGTGAATTGAGTTTTGTTCTTGTATCAAAATATTTTAATTGTGAAATTTGCGAATTAAAAATATCAGATATAAAAAGCCAACTAATTCATAGTTGGCTTTTTATATTATAATCTTCCGCTTAAATCACTTACTTCATTTTCACCCATTTCACCGCATCTGCCACCACCACTTGAGTGTACTTGTCGTTTCCCCATTTCTCTGTCACCTCAAACGGGGGAATACCCCGATCATCCAAAACAACACGGGATTCTCCTGCCGGTAAATCAAATTTCCCTAATGAAATCCACTCATCGGTATCGTCCCTAGTCTTCTCGATCACGATTTCTTCGCTTCCCTTCGGGGTATAGACTGTATAGTAATTTTTCATTCCCGGATAATTTGATGCGTAAGTCTCTTCCCAAGATAGTTTTTTAATACGAGATTGATAAATAAAAATCTCGTATTTGCCCGCTTCCGGAAGATTCGCTATCCACTCCGCCTTACAACTTCCATTCCCGGCAATCTTGATAAAGGCACTCTGCACCTCATCCCCGTAAACACCACCTGGGTCAAGAAACGGTCTTCCCCACGTGCTCTTCTTGAAATCCGAACCAATCCTATATCCCTTCTCGTCTTCTTGCGTCAACCGATCTGCCAACCGCTTAAACTTGTTTTCCGACGAATCGATCAAATGAAAGCCTTCGTCCTCGTTATCAATGATAATCTCTCCGGAAGGATAAAACTGATTTCTGTCAAGTGATACGATACATTCTGCTGGGAGCTCTCCCTTCCACAATGGGGGAGTAGGATAGCCCAACATAACTCGTTCCGGTACGCTCCTCGCGAAATTGGTGGATACAAAAAGATATAGTCGATTCGTCTCGTTGGCAATAATCCGCTTGTATTCTCCCGGTTTGACCAAGTAGCTCCGCCAATTGTCAATAACCCATTTCCCGTAATCATCTTGATAACTACTGATTACCGAAACCAAGCCATCCACTTTACCGATATTGCCAACCTTGAAATCAACCGACTGCATATCCTCCGTCTGCCGGTATGTCAAATCCCTTATCGCCAACCTCGGTACATCATGCGTCGTGTACCAATCATCCACAAATGGTTTGATGTCCTGCCCGAAACGCTCGCAGAATCCCTCCATGAACACGTCAAAATCCACCTCTCGGAAACGGGCATTCTCGTAGAACTCCCGTGTGTAAGCGCACACCGAATTCCAACTGGTAATTGTTGTCAGGTAGGCGAGTAACTGCGAAACTTTTATGCTAATCAACTTATTGTATCCATTCGGATACTCTCCCCGGATTATTCTTTCCAATCCCTTTGCCGCAATGCTATCCAGCATCGGAGGGAATAAAATAAACTTGTCAAGCGTCGGGTTTGCTATTTTACCGAACAACATGTCTATCCCCGCGTACCTCTCGGAAGCGACACTCCAGTGGAAATCCGAGAAAAATCGTTCCACGTGTATATCCTTAAGGAAATAAAGAAAATCATTGAATAACATATATTCCTGTACATTCTTTTCCCTCAGGCTATTTAGGGAAATGTCGCCTGGTTTATTGTATTTATCTATTATCCGTTCCCCGAAAAATGCCATTTCCGGCTGGATATGATTATGGAAATAATAACCATTAAGGAAAGAGGAAGGTGCCTCCACGAATTTTAGAAGCTTGAAAGGATACGGGTTAGGCATAGTTCCTTCTATAAGGTTACGGCACTTGTTTACCAATTCCTCCCAATACTCCTCCGCGTTCGGATACCCCGCTATTTCATCCATCCAACCGTCAAATGGCTTCAAGTAAAAATCATTTCCCGGGTACGTGTAGAACTCCAACGTGATGGAATCCGCCACCACCGACCGCTTCACGTAATTGCCCATGCAAAGCGACAATCCGGTTAGAGCTTGTAAATTGCGGAACGTTACTTCGTCCTGTTTTTCCTCCGGTACGCCTTGCGATAACACCATCTGCCCGTCGGGATTCTTCACGTGCAACGTGTAATCCGTGAAATTCGTTTCTTTCGACGGTTGCAAGGCTACCGGTGCCACTGCCGCCGGGTACCATAGTACCTCCGGTATAAGCAGCGTGTAATCCCCTGACACGAATGCGGAACGTTTGCCGTATCGCTCTATCTTCCCCGATTGCCGTACGGGAGCGAAATACTCATCATCATCAATATTCATCTGGTAAATATCCTCATCAATATAACCGGTGTACTCCATTTCCAACACCACGCTATCTCCGGGAGTCAATGACCGCTCTACGACAACCACTTGTTTGTCCCTCTGAAAAGGTATTTCCCGTCCCTCCGACTCCAGCCGGCTGATTTTCAGTCCGGGATTCAGGAACAGGAGCAACTTTTCCATGTTCTTTGCTTTCCGATTCACCACCGCCATCCGGCTCACCGCCGAGAAATTCTTACCCTCGGGCATATAGGTGATGTCATGCGTCAAGATTCTTGCCTTGGGATACGCCTCGTACCGCGAGAATGTATCCCGGTACGCCTCCCGGTTCTCCCGGCGGGTCTGGAACTTATCGATGTAAATATATCCCATCCCCACGGCTAATACCAGTAACAGACCACCTGTCGCGTGATAAAACGCTTTCCGTCCCGGCACGTTGGGTAACCGCCTCGTGAAAGGAACTGCCAGACATAGTAATCCCAGCCCCAGTAACAAGAAGGTCCCCCGTTGCAACAGGCACACGCCGGAATGCATAAATCCCACGATCGAGGAAAAAGATTCCGGTAACAAACTTCCCCGGAAATCCAGTATCCCGTGAAGTGGCTTCGTCAGGTAAAGATACGATATGCAAAGAAACCCGGTCAGCACGAACCAGCTCACGAAAGGATGTCGCAATATCCTGTTCACCAGTAACGACATCCCCGTCACGAACACGAACGTCGGCAACACATCTCTCAACAAGAAGGACAGATACACCCACGGGTTCACCGGCGAATCCGGAATAATCAAATTAATAAATAGCCAGAATGCCATGAAAATAACATCCACGACCAAAAAAGGAATGACCAGCCCCGCTAATTCCGCCCCGAAAATCTGGCTATTACTTAGTGACCGAATAGAGAGCACTTCCCGGCTATCCGCTTTCTTTCGAGCCCTCGACCTGTCGCAAGCCAGAAATACCACGACTAAAGATTGGAACAAATTCAAAAAATAGACTCCTCTCACCGGGATAGAGGATGCGAACACGATGTTCTCCCACGCCTCCTGATGAATGTCCCATGGGATTAGAAACGCCAGAGTGTAACCCAATACACCCAGGATAAAAAGACGGAACAACCAGTTCCTCCTTACTAACTTACTCTCGTAAGTAGTAGTAATTTGCCATCCTGCCATACACAACATTTTTTATTAGTACACATTTTAATAAATACTTGAATATTCTTATCTCATAAAACTTATTTTATTTACAATTGTTCGTTAATTCTATCAGCGTGATTTCCGGTCGTTGACCGATGCGTCCGGCAAAGCCGAGGTAGCCTTCGCCGCGGGAAACGTATAATTGTCGTCCATTCGTTTCGTACAATCCGTTGTATTCGGGGTAGATGTATTTTGAAGGACTCCACCGGAAGCTGCCGATTTGTATCCCGATTTGCATGGCATGGGTATGGCCTGCCAGCATGAGAGCCACGGGATAGCGGATTACCTCGTCCCGCCAGTGTGACGGGTCGTGGGAGAGGAGTATCACCGTGTGTCCTTCCGTGCCTTGCAGGGCTTGTGGAAGGTTCCCGAAACAGGGGAAAGGTGGACGTCCGCAATTCTCGACTCCGGCAAGATAAATCGTATCGGTACCGATAACGAGGGGAACATTGGTGTTGTTTAGCATGTGGAAGCCTGCCGCTTCCATGTTCTTGAAGAATTGTTTCAGGTTATCCGCCTGTTCTTCCCGGGTAGCCCATCTCACGTATGTACCGTAGTCGTGATTACCCGTGGAGGAGTAGACGCCGTATTTAGCTTTCAGTTCTTTCAATTGGTCAATCCACGGGTTCATTTCCGAGGCAAAGCTATTGACCATATCCCCGGTAAACACGATAAGGTCGGGGTTCTGCGCGTTGACTTCTTCCACGAGTTTTTTAATACCGGGATAATGCTCCCCGTAACTTCCCAAGTGCAGGTCGGTTAGTTGCACGATACGATACCCGTTGAAATTGTCGGGAAGTTCTTTAATGCATACTTGCTGGCGTTCTATTTTGTAGTTGCAGCGTCCCCACGTGATACCGTAAAAAATGACTAAAAAGGAGAATAGGGCGATGCCTAAAGCTGTTCTGCTTATAATACGGGCAGCCGGAATGCATTTTAATTTTCGTAACAGGATTGCAAATGCGTTGATAATGATATATAGTGTTTTCGGGGTATAAAAAAGTAAAATCACGGAAACGCCTTTGCCTACCCAAAAATAGGCTTCCGGTCCTTTCAACGTGGGAATAAAAAAATGGTACACGACAATACAGGCCATGAAAAACAAGGAGTGTGCCCAGAATAGACAAGTGTAAATTCGTTTTCTCAAGTAACGTCTGATTTGCAAATAGAGTAGCGAGTCATTCAGTAACACGCAGAGAAGTCCGGCAACGAGTATGAACAGTCCTGTTTTCATGTCAGTTTATTTAAAAATGAGTGTACCGAAATGTTCCGGTTGGTGAAAGTCCGGTTTGGGTGTTTTCACGGGGTGCCATGTCACGAAATGCGGGTGTGGCAATTTGTTACCGCATTTGTGGATATTACCTCGGATGGTAGTACCCGGTTTGGGTTGGAATTTATGTCTGAAAAAAACGGTGTATGGTATTTTCACCATGAGCGACCATTGATAGTAGGCTTCGTCCGGGTTCTCGTTGTTGAACTTTATCGTGGAGTCACGGAGAATATCGCTATCCAGTCTGCGGGGTATGGGTCTTCGTTTCTCCCGGCTGGTGCCGAAGGCTCCCAGTACCGTGCCGATAGCGTTGAGCTCGATGTTGTAATATCCCGTGCATTTTTCCGGTTGTATGAAAAATTCGACGCATGAGTCTTCCCACACGGGAGAGCAAGGCGTGAGCGCCGTGGCACGAAATTCATATTCCTGCACGTCGAATTTCAAGAAAAGATGGTGTTCATTGTAGGCAATCCGGAAATAAACTTCCGGCTTGTATGGATATACATCCGGCCAATTGATTTCCTTCAAGTTTATTCGGTTACATTCTCGGTCTAGGTGATAGCTTAGAGCCTGTAATGTTTCACTACTCGCTACTTCCGGAAACTTTTTTATTTCAATGATATCCATGATATGAGAGAAAATAAGACGTGTCAGGCAATTTTCACCTGACACGTCGGTATAATGTTTTAGAATAGGCCGGTAATTTTACCGTTGTTGTCAATATCTATTTTTTCCGCGGCGGGAATATCCGGTAAACCGGGCATTCGCATGATACTACCCGTGATCGGTATGATAAATCCTGCTCCGGATGCTATCTCGATCTGGCGTACGGTAACCACGAAATCTTTCGGGCGTCCCAGTAATTTCGGGTTGTCCGAGAGTGATTTTTGTGTTTTGGCGATACACACCGGAAGTTTGTCCAACCCGAGATCCATTACTTTCTTCAGGTCGGCTTTGGCCTCTGCCGAATAGTCTATCGCGGCGGCACCGTATAGTTCTTTGGCAATGGTTTCAATCTTTTTCTCCACGCTCCAGTTCCAGTCGTAGAGAGGTTTCATGCTGCAAGTGCATTGCTCTGCCACCTTGGATACCAGTCGGGCAAGGTTTTCGGCTCCTTCACCGCCTTTTGCCCAGACTTCGGCGACTTCCATGGGTACGTCCAGTGCTTTACACGTTTCGGCAAGGAATGCAATCTCTTCATCGGTGTCCGTCACGAATTTATTGATCGCTACAACGGGGCAGATGTTGAATTTCTTCATGTTCTCGACTTGTTTTTCCAAGTTGCCGATACCTTTCTTCAAGGCTTCGAGGTTCGGTTCTTTCAATTGGTCGAGTTTCATTCCCCCGTGATATTTCAAAGCTCTCACGGTAGCCACCATGACCACGGCACTGGGTTTCAATCCTGCTTTCACGCATTTGATGTCGAAGAATTTCTCCGCGCCCAAGTCAAAACCGAATCCGGCTTCCGTGACCACGTAATCGGAAAGAGTCAAGCCCATGCGGGTGGCGATGATAGAGTTCGTTCCTTGCGCGATATTGGCAAAAGGACCACCGTGTATAATGGCGGGGTTGCCTTCCAGAGTCTGCACGAGATTGGGTTTGATGGCATCTTTCAACAAGGCTGCCATAGCCCCGTGTGCGTTTAAATCACGGGCGTAAATCGGTTTCTTGTCAAACGTGTAACCGATGAAGATGTTCCCGAGTCTGTTCTTCAAGTCTTCAAAGTCGTCCGACAGGCAGAGGATAGCCATTACCTCGGAAGCGGCAGTGATGTCGAATCCGGTTTCACGGGGAATACCGGCAGATGTACCGCCCAATCCCACGATGATGTGGCGTAGCGAACGGTCGTTCATATCCATTACCCGTTTCCATGTCACCGTGCGCGGGTCGATGTTCAACGAGTGGGTTTTGCTCTGTATGTTATTATCAATTAAAGCGGACAGTAAGTTGTGGGCTTTCTCGATAGCCCCGAAATCACCCGTGAAGTGCAGGTTGATGTCTTCCATGGGAACGACTTGTGAATATCCGCCCCCGGTGGCACCTCCCTTGATACCGAATACCGGACCTAGCGAGGGCTCGCGCAACACCACGGTGGCTTGCTTGCCGATGCGGTTCAATCCTTCCGTCAGACCGATGGAGATGGTCGTTTTTCCTTCACCCGCGGGGGTGGGGGAGATGGCGGAAACCAGTACCAGTTTTTTCCCGTCGATCTTTGATTTATCGATCAGGCTTAACGGTAGTTTCGCTTTATATCTTCCGTAGGGTTCCAGTAGATCCCTATCGATTCCTAACTTATCGGCGATCTCGTAGATCGGCTTTATCTGTATGGAATTGGCAATTTCAATATCTGTTTTCATACGCGTGTAGTTAATGTTATTTTAATATGAATTTTGTTGTCCCGATCTGTTGGTTGTCCGAGAACAAATCGGCAATGTATTCTCCTTTTTCCAGACTGCCGTCATTCGGCCAGAATATGGCGATTTCCAGTTTTTCGCCCTCGTACTCTATTTCGCGTCTAGCGGAATAGGTCAGCGTGGCGTTTTGGTATTTGAAAAATGATTTACTGGATGCTGCCAATACTTGTCCGTCCGGGCGGGTAATCCGCAAGTATATCATCCGGGGACCTCGTTTGGCCGTGATATTTCGGGCAAGCGAGAAGTCTGCTTTCAGTTGGAAACATCTTCTCAAGTTGGTTTCTTTGTCGTTTTTATTGACGCAGTACACTTTGAAGTTTTCAACGGATAGCGTACTTGCTTTTTCGAGGGTTTCCGCCAATTGTTCTGTTTTCTGTTCCAGTGTTTTATTCCTGTCCCGAACCCAGTTCATTTGTTTTTTTACCTCGGTGTTTTCCGCTACCAATTTCCGGTTCAGTTGGTTCAACGAGTCGATTTGCACCACGTAACTTCTCAGAACTGTTTTCAATGTCCCGATTTCTTTCTTGTACCGGTTGATCTCGGCGTAAGAATTATTACGAAATTCTTTCATTTTCTCCATGAGCGAGGCTATTTTCTCCTGCTCGTGTGCCAATTTGTTGTTCAGTGTATCGTTATCTGTTTTTAAATTGTCGTAGTGATGACTCAAATCCGTCAATTCTTGTTGAAGTTCTTCCTTTTCGGCCGTGATGGCAACCATATTTTCCCGGTTTTCTTTTTTCTCGATCATGAAAAAGACAAAAAGGACGATCAGTATAGCGGACAGAACGCCGATGACGATGAGTAACGTCTTATCTTTCTTGCTTTTAATGAGTTGTTTTTCTTCCATATTTATATTCGGTTTTATGTTATAACAAAAGCTTGGTTATTCATTTCAACAAATATAGATATAAAACGTTATAGAACGGAGAAAGGATTAGATTTTATAAAAATTTAGCACTTGTTTTTTTGATTAAATTTTTCTAATATTGTAATCGGCGTTTTGAATATTATATTTTGAACCCTTGACAAAGCTATAATTTTAAACAGGGAGTTACTATGACGGAAGAATTTTTGCAATACGTGTGGGCGAATTCTCTTTTCACTAGCACGAGATGCCTTTCAACGAAAGGAAAAGAGGTGGAGATTTTGAATGTCGGTTTACAAAACCGGGATGCAGGACCAGACTTTTTCAACGCGAAGGTGCGGATTGGCGATGTCGTGCAAGCGGGAAACGTGGAAATTCATCAAAAAGCGAGTGACTGGTTTCGGCACGGGCACGAGAAAGACACGGCGTACGATAACGTGATTCTTTCCGTCGTGGCGGATGCCGACATGGAAGTGCGTGATTCTAAAGGCAGGGAAATAGACGCGATTACCCTTCGGTATGACGTGCGGTTATGGGATGAGTACATCTTTATGCAGGGTGTTCCCGTGGAACCTCGTTGTTACCGGAATTTGCGTCGTGTTGATCCGGTGCGTATGGATATGCTTTTCACGGGATACGCGATCGAGCGGCTGGAACGGAAATGCGGGGATATTAAACTGATGCTGGATGAAACACGGAATGATTGGGAAGATTGTTTTTACCGGATGTTGGTTCGTTACTGGTCAGGTAACGTGAACGCGGAGGCGTTTGCCCAGTTGGCACGGGATTTATCCTACAAGAAGGTAATTCGTTGCAGTGATAATTTGTTTCGGGTAGAAGCCTTGTTACTGGGGTATTCCGGGCTGTTGACGGGGGTGGAACAAGAGGACGATTACACGATAGCTTTGCGGGAGGAATACGAGTATCAAGCAGCTAAGTTTCATCTGACTACAATGGAACGGGCGCGATGGAAGTATATGCGGATTCGTCCGACTTCTTTCCCGACTGTACGGTTGGCTCTTCTGGCGTCTTTGATGATGCGCTTCAATTTTTTGCTTTCCGCCGTGCTGGAAGCAGAGCATTTGCCGGAGGTGTATAAATTGTTGGACGTGCGGGCTTCCGACTATTGGGACATGCGTTATAAACCGGGCGTACCTGCCGCAAGGCAAGTAAAACGATTGGGAAATAGCATGAAGACCGTTATCGTGATCAATGCGATTATCCCTTTCCTTTTTATTTATGGCAGGGAGAGAAAAGAAGAGCGATATTGCGACAAGGCTATTCAATGGTTGGAAGAGTTGGAAGCGGAACGCAATCACGTGACTGAGGCGTGGACGAAACAGGGTATCGAGTTGAAGTCCGCTTTACAATCGCAAGCGTTGCTTCAAATCAAGCGGGAATATTGTGACGCTCACCGGTGTTTGCATTGCAAGATTGGTGGAGAGGTGTTTCGAAGTGTCGTGAAATAATCAGCCGGGATACAATGGCTAGCCTGCCCTTGAACTAGGGGAAGTCTATATTTAGGGGTGGGTTTAAGGTGACTGTTAGGTGGCTTTTAGGCGGCATCGCCTACACTTTGCCCACACTTCGCCTGCGCTTCGCCCACGTTTTAGTAAACAATACGCTTTTTTAACATTCACGGGTGGTAATGTTTCCCGCGAAACAGAAGAGCAAGGGGATGTCAGTTTGCAGGTTACGCGAGGGGTTGATTGTAGGAAATGTATAATTGTGGGGTTGCCTGTCCCCGGGTTTTTCAAGGTATGGAAAAGGGAATGACCGATTTGTCGTGAGGTCATTCCCTTTGTACAGTTTATATATATGAAGGTGTTATTTCAACCCTTTTCTTTTCAATAGAGGCTCGATGGACGGTTCTTGTCCCCGGAAGCGTTTGTATAGTGTCATGGCGTCTTCCGATCCGCCTTTTGCCAGAATATTTTCCCGGAATGATTTTGCTTTTTCGGGATTGAAAATGTTTCCGGTTTCCTTGAAAGCCTCGAAAGCGTCGGCGTCCAGTACTTCTGCCCACGTGTAGGCGTAGTAGCCGGAGGAGTACCCGCCCGCGAATATGTGCTGGAAGTAGGGACTGCGGTAACGTACCGTGATTTCGGGAATCAGCCCGATCTTATCCAGCGTGGTTTTCTCGAATTCATTCGGGTTCACGAGGTCTGTCGTGGTACGTGTATGGTAAGCCATATCCAACAGGGCGGCAGCCATAAACTCGGTGGTGACGAAACCTTGGTTGAAATGTCCGCTCGCTTCCAGTTTGTCAATCAAGGATTGCGGGATTGCCTCACCGGTTTGATAATGGCGGGCGTATATTTTCATCACTTCGGGATCGGAAGCCCAATTTTCCATGATTTGCGAGGGGAGTTCCACGAAATCACGGGGAACGGATGTTCCGGATACCTTATTATATGTACATTGAGATAACAACCCGTGAAGTGCGTGCCCGAACTCGTGGAAGAGGGTTTGTGCCTCGTCGAAACTGAGTAGGGCGGGTACGTCTTCCCCGGCAGGTTTGGTGAAGTTGCACACGTTTGTGATGACGGGGGATACTTTTTTACCCAAAGCTGACTGTTTCCGGTAGGAGTTCATCCAAGCTCCAGAACGTTTGCTTTCTCTCGGGTGGAAGTCCATGTATAGGATACCGATATGATCGCCGTTGGCTTCTTTTACCTCGAACGCTAGTGCGTCGGGGTGGGGGACGGGAATATCCGCTCGTTGCGTGAAGGTGATACCGAATAGTTTGTTGGCGGTATAGAAGGCTCCTTCTCTCACGCTTTCCAGCGGGAAGTATTGGCGGAGTTCGTTTTCATCCAACCCGTATTTGCTCTTTTTCACTTTCTCCGCGTAATAACGCCAGTCCCAAGGTTGTAATTTGAAGTTTTTACCTTCCTTACGAATCATACGTTGAAGTTCGGCTGCCTCTTTTTTGGCAATCGGTAGAGCCGCTTCCCAGATTTGGTTGCACAAGTTGTAAACGTTCTCCGGGTTTTGTGCCATGTTATTGTCAAGGATAAAGGCGGCGTGGGTGTCGTAACCCAGCAATTGCGCTTTTTGTACCCGCAAAGAGGTCATCTTGGCGATGATTTCCTTGTTATCGTACTCGTTGTCGTTGTTGCAACGATTAATGTATGCCTTGTAGATTTTTTCTCTCAAATCACGGTTGTCGGCATATTGCAAGAACGGGATCATGCTCGGGTTGTGGAGCGTGAAAACCCATTTGCCTTCCAGTCCGGCGTTTTTCGCTGTTGCCGCTGCCGTGGCTATCACGTTGGCGGGAAGACCGGACAAGTCTTTCTCGTTGTCGATAACCAGTTTGAAGGCGTTGGTTTCGTTCAGAAGATTTTCGCCGAACTGCAGGCTTAACACGGATAACTCGCTGTTCAAGCGTTTGTATGTCTCTTTGTCTTCGGGGGAGAGGTTTGCACCACCTCGCACGAAGTCTTTGTAGTATTTATCCAATACGGTCAACTGTTCCGGGGTGAGATTTTCTTTGTTCCGGTTTTCGTACACGGTCTTGATGCGTGCGAATAGCTTGTCGTTCAAGTTAATGGCATCCCTGTGGGCGGTTAGCTTCGGGGTGATTTCCTTGGCGATGGCTTTGATCGAATCATTCGTGTTGGCACCTTGCAGGTTCCCGAAGACGGAAGCTACCTTGTCGAGCATTTCCCCGGATGCCTCGAGGGCGTCGATCGTGTTTTTGAAAGTAGGTGCTTCCGGGTTGTTGATAATCGCTTTGATTTCAGCTTGTTGCTGTTTCATCCCTTCCTCGTAAGCCGGAATGTAGTGTTTGTTTTTAATTAAATGGAAGGGCGGAACCTCGTGAGGGGTTTCGTACGCGTTGAAAAATGGATTTTCATTCTTCACTTGCCCTGATTGGCAGGATTGCATAGCCAATCCCACGCAACAAACTAAGTAAGTGATTTTCTTCATTCGTAAAATTTTAATTGGTTATTGATTAAGGTTTGCAAATTGTCATTTGCAAGTTACAGGTTGCAGGTTGGCAGGTTACAAGTTATGGTGTGACTTGAATTGACTTGCTACTTACAAATTGTAACGTCACGCGTTTGCGTGCGACAAATATAATAAAAGTTTGCAAATTATCATTTGCGGGTTATAGGTTACAAGTATTATGGAATACCTTTTATTAACTTGTAACCTGCAAACCTGTAACTTGTAACGTCACGCATTTATGCGTGACAAAATATACAAGTAAATGATTTTCTCGCTATTTTTGTGTGCTTAATAAGATTTTGATGTTATGAGTGTAAAAGAGAATGTAGCAACATTTGTCACGAAGTTGCCTAAGGTTATATTATTGTGCGTGATTGTTTATTTGATTTCGTTGAATTTCAAGAGCGCGGAGGAGAACAAGGGAGAAGATGTGAAGACGGAAACAGAGGTTGTTCCCTTGGATGAAGTGAAGAAATATTTTCCCGCTTGCACGGGTATCGAGAAAGTCAGTGAGGTGCGTTATGACGTGAAGAATAACGGGGACGTGATAGGTAAATTGATCGTGACGACGCCGATAGCCGACGATCTGATCGGTTATTCCGGGAATGTACCTTTATTTCTGGCCGTGTCCGGGGAAGACGTGATTTTAGGACTTACTTTATTAAATCATAGTGAGTCACCCGGTTTTATCCGTCAGATAACGAGGAAAAATTTCTTCTCGTCATGGGACGGTAAGACATTGGAGGAAGCGGCAGAGATGAACGTGGAAGCCGTTAGCGGTGCCACGATGACCACGGATGCCGTTCGGGGAAGCGTGAAGAAAGCGTTGAATTTTTATTTTGAGCGTGACGGGGGCGGACGGCATACGGATTGGTTGAAACTGGTTCGTCATGCTTTGGGGGGATTGGTAGTGCTGTTGGCTCTGGCCAGTATGTTCTGGGGAAGCCGGATGAAGAAGTGGCGATTGCCGTTACAGGTGGCTTCCATTCTGGTTCTTGGTTTTTGGAGCGGGTATTTCGTTTCGTTCGAGTTGTTGTTCAACTGGTTGTTGAACGGGATTCCTTGGGGGGCGCGTGTTTTATTGCCCGTGATCGCCGTGTTGGCGATAGTATGTCCTTTGTTTCTGAACAAGGCGTATTATTGTGCTTATCTCTGTCCGTTCGGGGCGGCTCAGGAAGTGATGGGAAAAATCCGCAAGAAAAAAATCGTCCCGAAGGGTATTTGGAAAAATATTTTCAAATATACCCGGGTTACCTATTTTATGGTGATCATCGCTTTGTTATTGTGGGGAATCCCGCTGGAATTGGCGTCTTTGGAACCTTTTTCCGCGTTTCTGTTGACGGCGGCATCGAGTTGGGTGATCGCGCTTGCCGTGGTATTTTTAATCTTGTCAATATTTTTTTCTCGCCCGTGGTGTAATTATTTTTGTCCCACGGGAGAGTTGTTGGATATTTTGAGAAAGGGCGATACAAAGGCAAACCCGGAGAGATGGAAGAAGGTGTTTCGGGAATGCTTGGCGTTGGTGATTTTCTTGGGAGTATTGTATTTTATCTTACAGTAAAAAAATATTGAAACTTTTTTATCAAAACACTTGATTGTTTGAATTAAAAGTGCGTAATTTGCATCCTGTTTGGAAAGCGTTTATAAAATATTGAGAGAGATGTCAAGAATTTGTCAAATAACTGGAAAGAAAGCGATGGTTGGTAACCATGTTTCTCACTCTAAGAGAAGAGTAAAGAGAACATTCGAGATCAACTTGTTTAAGAGAAATTTTTATTGGCCGGAAGAAGAAAGATGGGTACGTTTGAATGTATCAGCTGCCGGATTGCGCCTTATCAACAAGAAAGGTATCAATGCTTGCTTGAGAGAAGCTACTGCCAATGGTTTAGTTAAGAACGTATAAAGTAAGAAGAGATGGCAAAGAAGAGCAAAGGAAATAGAGTACAGGTGATTTTGGAGTGCACGGAGCATAAAGAATCCGGTATGCCGGGAACTTCTCGTTATATCACTACCAAAAACAGAAAGAACACACCCGAGAGAATGGAGTTGCGTAAATACAACCCGATTCTGAGAAGAGTAACTTTACACAGAGAAATTAAATAATTAAGCTATGGCAAAGAAAGTTGTTGCAACATTAAAAACAGCAGATGGTAGGGGATTCGCGAAAGTGATCAAAATGGTAAAATCTCCGAAAACCGGTGCCTATACTTTTAAGGAACAAATGGTTCCCAACGAACAGGTAAAAGATGCCTTGAAAAAGTAAGATTTTAAATCTTCATATATGAAAGGAGCGTCGTGAGATGCTCCTTTTTCTGTATATAGATAAAATATTTGTTCCCGTTGGAAAAAAAATTCGGTAAAAGAGTAACCTATTTGAAATCTCCCCGTAAAAGAACACATATTAGCGATCAAGACACAAGAAATGATTGCTAAAATTGAAAGAGTTAGTTTGAAAGATTGAAAAAATAAATTTCCTCGATTTTTTTTCGGGAAATAATGAAACCTTTCTTTTTCGGCGACGTTAAAGAGAGTATATTAGATGATGAACTTATGATTTATTTTTAGCTGTTATTAGATTGAATCATCTAGCATAAAAGAGAAGGGATAGCTTTGACTATGGTTTAAGCTGATTTTCTGAGAGAGTTCTTAATGGTACTGGAATATGTTCTACGGGACACCACGCACACACACCACACACACAGACGCACGCACACACACACATACAACATCTTTTCGTCAGTCCCAATATATTCCATTTAAGACTTACAGGGAATCCCTCCTTTTTTATTTATGATTTTAGATTTATGATTTAGTGTGTATATAACCCTTTTGGATTCATAGAATTTTTAACCTTTTCATTTCCAGTTTTCGGTATTTCCAATGTCAATTTTTAGTATCTTTGTAAGTCAGTTTTTAAGGCCAAGGAAAATTCATGGATTACAGAGAAGAAGATAGCAATATAGCCATATATGGTGCCAGAGAGCACAATTTGAAAAATATAGATTTAACGATACCTCGCGATAAGTTGACGGTAATTACCGGGTTAAGCGGTAGTGGTAAATCGTCGTTGGCATTCGACACGATTTATGCCGAGGGACAACGTAGGTATCTGGAAACCTTTTCCGCTTATGCCCGTCGTTTTTTGGGTGGAATGGAGCGTCCTGACGTGGATAAGATCACGGGATTAAGCCCGGTGATCTCTATCGAACAGAAGACGACGAACAAGAATCCCCGTTCTACCGTGGGTACAACCACTGAAATTTACGACTTCTTGCGTTTGCTGTATGCCCGCGCGGGAGTGGCTTATTCTTATGCCACGGGAAGCAAGATGGTGAAATATACCGACGAGCAGATACAGGAGTTATTACAGAAAGATTTCGAGGGGAAGCGTATTCTTATATTGGCTCCCGTGGTGAAGGGACGTAAAGGACATTACCGGGAGTTGTTCGAGAATATGCGGAAGAACGGGTTTATTTCAGCCCGTGTGGATGGAGAGATACGGGAAATCACGATCGGGATGAGCGTGGATCGTTACAAGATGCACGATATTGAAATCGTGGTGGATAAAATCGTGATGGAGCAAGTTGACCAGAAGCGCTTGAAAAACTCCGTGGCGACAGCGATGAAGCACGGTAAAGGGGTGATGACGGTAAAAGATTACGAGAGCGACGAGATAAAATATTACAGCCGCCATTTGATGTGCCCGGACACGGGTATCTCTTATAAAGATCCGGCGCCCCATACTTTTTCTTTTAACTCTCCTCACGGGGCGTGTAAAAAGTGTAAGGGATTGGGATACGTCAATCAAGTGGCGATGGATAAAATCATACCGGATGATTCGCTTTCTATTTATGCCGGGGGTATCCTGCCCTTGGGGAAATATAAAGGATCTCTTATATTTTACCAGATTGAGACGATATTACGGAAGCATGGTGCGGATATCAAGCAACCGATTCGGGATTTACCGGAAGAGGCTCTGACAGATATTTTGTACGGTTATCCGGGACAGTTCCGGTTAGAGAATGCCGAGATCGGGGTATCATCCAATTTCCTGACGACTTACGAGGGAATTTTGAAGTACGTGACCATGCAGGAAGAGAATTCCACTTCCAAGAAAGCCAACAAATGGGCGGAACAGTTTATCTCCGTGGCGACTTGCGATGTTTGTAACGGGCAACGGTTGAATCAGGAGGCTTTGCATTTTCGGATAAACGGGAAGAACATTGCCGAATTGGCAAATATGGAATTATCCGACTTGTACGAGTGGATTTGTGACGTGGAGGTACATTTGGAAGAGAAACAGAAACAGATCGCCGGGGAGATTTTGAAAGAGATTCGTACCCGCTTGAAATTCATGTTGGACGTGGGATTGGAATATCTTTCTCTGAATCGGCAGTCGATGACGCTTTCGGGGGGAGAATCCCAACGTATCCGTCTGGCAACGCAAATCGGTTCGCAGTTGGTGAACGTGCTTTATATTCTGGATGAGCCGAGTATCGGGTTACACCAGAAGGATAACCGGAAATTGATTCATTCCTTGCAGGAATTGAGAGATAACGGTAATTCCGTGATTGTCGTGGAACATGACAAGGAGATGATGGAGAATGCCGATTATATCGTGGATTTAGGTCCCAAGGCAGGACGGAAAGGGGGAGAGATTACGGCTATCGGAACTTATTCCGATGTGCTGAAAAGCGATAGCCTGACGGCGCAATACTTGAACGGGGAGAAGGTGATTGCCGTGCCGGCGGTTCGGCGTGAGGGGAACGGGAAGAAGATTACCTTGAAAGGTTGTACCGGGAATAACTTGAAAAACGTGAGTGCCGATTTCCCGTTAGGTAAGTTTATCTGTATCACGGGAGTGAGCGGTAGCGGTAAATCTTCTTTGGTGAACGGTACGTTGCATCCGATATTGAGTGCTCATTTTTATAATTCGTTGACGACGCCGTTACCTTACGAGTCGATCGAGGGGATAACCAATATAGATAAAGTGGTCGTGGTAGACCAAAGCCCGTTGGGGAAGAGTCCCCGTTCGAATCCTGCCACTTACACGGGACTTTTTACTGATATTCGTAAGATATTCGAGAAGTTGCCGGAATCACAGATTCGGGGATACACGGCAGGGCGTTTCTCGTTTAACGTGAGTGGCGGACGATGTGAAGAATGTAAAGGGGCGGGGGTGAAAACGATCGAAATGAACTTCTTGCCGGACGTGTACGTGCATTGTGAAGCCTGTGACGGTAAACGTTACAATAAAGAAACTTTGGAAGTCCGTTACAAGGGAAAGTCGATAGGTGACGTGCTGAATTTAACGATCAATCAGGCTGTCGAATTTTTCGAGAATCTGCCTCATTTGCAATTGAAGTTAAAAATGTTGCAGGATGTAGGTTTGGGATATATCAAGATCGGACAGCCTTGCACGACGTTGAGCGGGGGAGAGTCGCAACGTATAAAACTGGCCACGGAATTATCCAAGAAGGATACGGGAAGAACCTTGTATATACTGGATGAACCGACGACCGGGTTACATTTCGAGGATATCAATATTCTTTTAGGGGTGCTGCAAAAGTTGGTGGATAAAGGGAATACCGTTATCGTGATAGAGCATAATCTCGACGTGATAAAAGTAGCGGATTATATTATCGATATGGGTCCCGGTGGAGGTAAAGCAGGCGGTACAATAGTGTGTACCGGAACTCCGGAGGAAGTTGCCAAGAATAAAAAATCGGAAACCGCTCCTTTCTTGCGGGAAGAATTCGGTTCGTGATTCATTTTATCTTCTTGAAAAAACGGCGCCACACGTAATCTTTCGTGTACGGGTCTTTCGAGGTGAGAATGAAAGAGGCTTTGCCCACGATGAAATCTTCGGGGATGGGACCGATGTAGCGGGAATCACGGGAGTCGAAAACTTTATCACCGGCGATAAAATACCAGTTTTTCCGGAAAGTGTATTGTCGGATAAGGCTGTCATCAAGATAGATTTGTCCTCTTCTGATGTAGAGAGGGGTTTGGGTTTCGTGGGTGATTATTCTTTGATACAGGGAGTAATTGGACGTGTCGATCGGGATGGTACTTCCCGCGGCAGGGATGTAAAAGGGACCGAAGTTTTGAATGTTCCAACCGTGACGGGTATCGAAAGGGAAAGCGCGGTAAATTCCGTCGGCATAATCTCCCCGGTAGCGGTGCAAGCGTTGTTGATCCTGCATATTGCCGTAACCGCTTTTGCCGTTCACGAAATTGATGCCTTCCCGGATAGACAGCGTGTCGCCCGGCAAGCCGATACAACGTTTCACGTAAAAAGTTTGCGGGTCCATTTCCCATTCCCCGTGTTGATTATACTTGGGAAAGTTGAAGACGATCACGTTGTTTCTTTCCAGAGAACCGTATCCCGGAACCCTTACCGTTTCCGGTCGTGCCCCTTCCAGAAAATCGAAGTTTTTATAGAAGCGTGCTCCCATGTACAGCTTATTCACGACAATAAAGTCACCCGGCTCGATGGTCGGGTACATCGAGTCGGAAGGAATACTGTAAAAATCCACGATAAAAAACCTCATGATAGCGGCAATCACGATAGCTAACAGGAATGCCCCGACGTATTGCAATATGTTCTTGACAACTTTTTTCATTTCTTTATGGAGATAAAAATACGTTCTAAATAGTAATAAAACAAGGGAATCACGTACAAACTGACTAAAGTCCCGATCGTCATGCCTGCGATCAGGGTAACGGACATGGAGCGTTGTAATTGTGAACCGATATCATTTCCCCATAGCATGGGAACAATGGCCAGTATAGTCGTGAGGCTGGTCATGAGAATAGGTTTCAAGCGTCGTACCCCGCCCTCGTGAATGGCTTCTTCTAAAGGGACACCTGAACGTTGCAACCGGTTGATCGTGTCTATTTTCAGAATGGAATCATTGATAACGATACCGCTCATCACCACGATACCGATCATGGACATAAGATTCAGTGATATACCGCATATCCATAATACCAGCATGGTGAAAGCGATATCCAACGGTATTTCGATCAACAGGATCAAGGGTAAGGACAAGGACTCGAATTGTGCCGCCAGAATAAAATAGAGCATCAGTATGGCGACGATGATGACCATCACCATTTCCCACAATGTTTCTTGTCCGGAAAAATATTGCCCGTCGAATAGGGTGTTCAATTTCTTTTTGCCCGCTTCTTCACGTATTTGATTGATGATCCGGGCTGTGGAGTCACCGACATTATAGATATTCACGGGAACGACCACACCTTCTTTGCGACCGATAATACTCTTGTAATCGAGTTCTTTTTCCATGCGGGTCAAGGCGGCAACGGGAATATCCAGTTGGTCACTGTTGCTCACGAACGAGGTGCGGATGATGTCCAGTATCGTTTTTTCTTCTCCCGATATGACGATTGGGACATAACGATTGCCCGTGTTGAGCTTCCCGATATTCATTTTGCTGATATTCTTTTCGAGTACATTAATTAGTGAAGATTGGTTCACTTTGTAGAGTGCCAGGCGGTCGGGTAAAATTTCCACCACGATTCGTTCGGAAGTACTCGGTTTGTCTAGTTTTAAGCCCGGCATCAGGGAATCGATATGCTCGATAAAAGCGTTGATCGTGTCGAGTTCGACGATTCCTCTTCGGGATTCCCCGCTAAGGTAGACAATCAAGGGGACATCACTGTCTTTAAACAACTGCTCGAAAAGGTTATCCACTTCCTCGATATCCACTTTGGCTGCCGGGTAAGTGGATTTAATATAGTTCCTGATGTCTTTCACTGTTTTGTCCAATTCGTGGGCGTTTCCCGTGCGGATGTAAAATTCTGCCTCGTTCGTGTTTTGGTTCTTTTCCCGGTTCAAGAAGAATAATTTTTCTCCGGCGTGGCAACTGATCTCTTCACATTCTCCTTCAAAGCGTTTGATAATATCCTTTACCCGGGATTCATTTTCTTCCATGTGAATACTCGCGTTCCAGTCTGTGCGGAGGATCATTTCGTTTGTTTCAATAACGGGCATTCGTTCCACTTTTAACTGCATGGCAATCATTGTTCCCGCGATTAACGTGATAAAACATCCGACAACGATCCATCTCTTGTGGTGGAAAACGACGTGAAAAATAGTCGTGTAATAGTCTTCAAGGTGTTTGAAACTGACGTGTTGTATAAAACGAGTGATTTTCCCCTCCCCGGCATTCCGGAACAAAAGGTGGAATACCACGGGGACTATCGTGATAGACACGAAGAATGAAACAAACAATCCGATGGCGACAGCCATAGCCTGATCGTAGAATAGAGCCCCGGCGATACCGCTCATGAAAATCAAAGGTACGAAAATGGCACAGGTAGTCAGAACCGACGAGAGGAGGGGAGTGATGATCTCGTTCGTTCCGTCCACGCAAGACTGGAGTAGCGATTTACCCCGGTTCCGGTGTTGATTGATGTTGTCAATGGTGATGATCGAGTTGTCGACCATCATGCCCACGCCCAAGATAAGTCCCGATAAAGAGATCGTGTTTATGGATATCCCGATGATTTGGAAGAAGAACATCGTGATAACCACGGATACGGGTATGCTGATGGCGATGATAAGTGGTGAGCGGGCATCTCTTAGAAAAAACAACATGGCTACCACGGCGAGCAAAATTCCTTGCCAGAGACTTTGGATGAGATTGTCAATCGAGTAATTCAACAACTGGGCTTGATCCCTTGAAACGGTAAACTCCACGTCCGGGTATTCTTCACGGAATTGTTCGAGCAAGCCGGTTACTTTTTCTTTCATTTCCGACATCCGGGCGTTTGATTGCGTGATAACGGCAAGGCATAGTGACTGGCGGTCGCCGTTGAAGAATATACCTCTTTTTTCCCGGGGACGTATGCCTATTTGTGCCACGTCTTTTATTTGTAACAGTCGTCCGTTGATGTTCAAGTATACTTCTTGCAGTTCTTCCGGCGACATGATTTGCGAGGCAAAACTGATGCTGTACTGGTAATACCCGTCTTTCACGGAGAGATTCCCGGATACTTGGTTATTGTTGTCTATTGCCGTTTTCAGTTGGTCTTGGGTTATTTTCAAACTTCTCAATTTTGTTTCGTCAGGCAGGATATAGAGTTCCGGGGAATACATCCCGCTGATATCTACCATGGCGATGTCTGTCAGTTGTTCCAGTCTTTTTTTCAACACGGCATCCGTGAACTCGCAGAATTCCAAGAATTTTTCTTCCGATTCGTATTCCTTCAGGTTGATGTTTATATAGAATACCGGGAGGTCGGACGTCGACGCTTTGATGATAGTGGGACGTTGTACTTCCTTGGGAAGACTGTTCACGCTGGCGTCCACTTTTTGATTTACCTCGATGAAAGCGTAATCGAGTGAGGTGCCGTACTCGAATTTCATGGTGATCAACCCGCTTCCTTCTTTCGATTCCGTCTGAATTTCCGTTAACTTGGGGATTTGCTGCAATTGGTTTCTCAACCCCGCCGTGATGGTGTTCTCGATCTCGCTGATAGAAGCGTTGTCCCACGTGTAATGAATGGTAATCTCCGGGATCTCGATATCGGGCATCAACGACACCGGTAACCGGAACGATGCCACGATTCCTAGCACGATAAAGGCTATCGTGCTCATAATGACTGCTACCGGGCGTTGTATTAGAAAGCGAACCATATTTTAAATTTTAGATTTGATGATTTTAGATTTTAGATTTCCTTGCTCGTTCTGCCCCTCCTTTTCATTTTCAACTTTTAATTTTCCATTTTCAATTGTAAACGTCATTGGTAAATATATAATCAGTACCGGAAGCGAGAATGCAAGACCACTCATGGTGCCGATTGCCATGTTTTTCCAGAAAGGATTGATCTCTCCGATGAGGAAAGGGATAAATCCCAGCAGGGTAGAGGCGATGGTGAGGAATATCGGGACAATCTTGGCGTTGTACGCTTTCAGGTAAGTCCGTATCCCTCTCGGAGCCCCTTGCCTTATCTTGTTGTTATAATCGTTTAGTATATAGAGTACGGCGTTTACCGACAGACCGCTCAACAGGATAAAGGCAGCGAGGCATCCTTCGTCGAATCCTACCCCGAAGAAATACCCCCCCAAGAAGCAGCCAATAAAGGAAATCGGGGTGATACAGATCACGAGAAGGGCTTGACGTAACGATTCCAGTAAAATGGCGCAAATGAAGTAAATGATCCCGATAACCAACAGGATATACAGGATGCGGGCATCGATACCCCCGATATCTTGTTGCCAGTAATTTCTCCATTCGTCCGATTCTTTTACTCGGAACCCCACGGGCATAGTGCGGTTCATGGCTTTTATTTCTCGCTCTTTCACCTTTTGTGACAAGCGGTAAGCCCCGATAAAATCGTATTGTATCTCGACTTCGTACTCTTGGTTCCTTTTGGTAATGTTTTCGAAATCTTTCTCTTCCGTGATGGTGCCTATATCTTGTAGGCGATACACCGATTTGTCCCCTCGCAACGGTTGGTTACGCACGTCCCACACGCTCGCTTCCACTTTTTTGTCCGGTCGGATATCAATGTTCGAGTATTCCCCGTTGATGTATGCCCGCGTGGAGGACGAACCGGAGTAAGTCAATTGGTTCAAGTTACCCAGAAGATTAGAGATGTCGGCGTTGTTGCGGGCGAGTTTTTCTTTATCCACTTCCACGGCAAACGCTTTTGCTTTTGGAGAGCGGTCGCTGCCGATATATAGTTTCTTCACCCGGATATTATTTTCCAGTCTTTTTTTCAGTTGTTGGGCGTATTGCAGTACTTTGCGGTAATTATATCCGATCACTTTCAGGCGTTCGCTCCGGATATCTTCTGACGTTTTGTTCGAGAATCCTTTGCCCACGCCGTTCACTTCCGAGTCCCCGTTTCCGATCGTGTTGGCAAAGCGTATCAGTTCGTTCTTCACTTGTTCCGGCGAACCGTCTTTCTCGTGTTCCGGTTTGAACGTGATGACCATCTCGGCTTTGTTTGCCGATGACACGTCCGAGGTAAACGCGGCGATGGATTCAAAGCCGGATAAGAAGTTTTCCAGTTTCCCGAAAGCCTCGTTCATCTGTTTGAGCGTGGCACCGTGGGGCATCGTCATGTCGAGCGTGAGTCGTGTCTTGCGGTTTTCCATTTCTTTCCGGCTTCGTGTCCACGCGTCACCCCCGCCTTCCATGAACAGGCGGAGAGAACCGCCCAGGATTTTGTCCGTGTAAGGTTTGAGCGTCAAGTAGGTTTCGCTACCGAAAACAGTATTGTACGTGTTGCTATACCATTTTTCCCGGTCTACACTCGATGGCAACAGGAACACGGGGAGCCCGAATCCTAGCACGGCGAGTATCACCGCTACTTTCCTGTATCTCCGCGTGAAACGGCTGAAACAGCTGTATCTCCGGTTGAAACGGACGATGCGTTTTAGGCGGCGGATGCGTCGTTGTTGATTTTTTTGTTTTAACGGTATTTTTTCCATCAGCGCGGGGACGAAAAAGAGTGCCACGGCAAGCGATACCCCCAAATTAATAATAATCACGGCAGAAAAGTCCCACATGCTTCTCATGATTGAACTGTCCATGTTAAAAATCACGCTCAACGCTCCCACGGTGGTCAGCGTGGCGGCAAGCACGGCAAGGAATGCTTTTCGGTTCCTGTGGTGACGGTAATGGTCGGTCATCACGATCACGCTGTCAATGACGATACCGAATGAAACCGTGATTCCTGCCAACGTGTACAGGTGGATTTCTATTTTGAAAAAATAGTAAAACACGAGAGCGATTAGTAAGTTTGCCGCCAGACAGATCGTGATAATTCCAAGGTAACGGAAATCTCTGCTCACGAGGTACACGAAGAGCAGTAATATCAGAATCGTGAATCCTGTCCGGTACAGAATCTGAGCCAATTCGTCCTTGATCTCCGTGCTGTTGTCCCGGATAAGTTGCACGGAATAGTTTGTCGGGAAACTTTCGGCGAGCCGTTTCATTTCATCTTTGATTCTTCCGGCGAGTTCTATCATGTTGGTGTTCTTTTCCGCATATACGTTCAAGTTGATCCGGTTCAGCCCGTTGATTCTATAATACGCTGAAGGGTCCCTTTCCCGGTAATCCAGACTCACGATATTTTTCAGGTAGATGATTTTCCCGTTGATCACTTTTATCGGGAGATTCATGATATCGGTTTTATCCTCGTCCGAGTTTCCCTTGAACACGAGGTAAGAGTATTTTTTTTCCGGCGTGATTTCAGTCAATACTTTCCCGGCATCATTCCTGTAATAGTAGCGAGAAATGGCACTTGATATATCTGATGCGGTAATTCCAATGTCGGCGAATAATTCCCGGTCATAATGCATCACCCATTCGAACGGGACAGCCCCCGTTACGCTCATGCTCTCCACGCCCGGCATGGTCGAGACGAGAGGGGAGATATGATCTTCCGC
>NZ_CAUFYA010000013.1:0-97446 GCF_959596855.1 uncultured Butyricimonas sp. | reverse complement strand
TGTTCGTCTGGAAGGTGAAGCTGACAAGGCGGCAGTGATTATCAAGAAGGAACTCGAGTTGACCGGTTTGCGTGACGATTATGACGACAGCCGTTTCTATAAAGAAGTTGAAAAACAGCGTACGCTTGCCGAAACTAATTTGGATTTGGAACAGCGTAGCCGTGATATGGACTATCAGGATGTCAAGCGTATGCACGATATGGAACGGGAGGATGACGATACCCAATTCCAACAGTTCATGGCGATGCAAAAGGGGGAGGAAGAAGGAAAAGAAAATCAGCGCCGGCATGAGGCGGAACTGGAACAAACGCGTTTGAAGAGTGCCGAGGAGTTGGAACGTCTGAAGTGGGAGAACTCCAAGGAACTTTCCGACGAGAAGGTGTGGGCGTTAAGCGGTGGCGATGCTGCCGTGGCGTATGCCGAGAACAGGTATAGCGCGGATGCCGAGCGGGAAGCGAGCGAACGTCTGGAAGCCCAACGGCGCGAGTTGGATGCGCGTCTGGAAGCGGAACGTGCGTCCCGTGATGCCGAGCACCGGGATAATCAGAGTCAGATGTTCGGGATGATGCGCGACATGATGGCTATGACCGGGGGTATTCAAGCCCAGAAAGCGGAGGAGCGGGATAGCCGGACACGGGAAAAGATGGAGGAAAAAGACCGTCAGTTGCGTGAACGCGATGAGCGTATTCTGCGGCAGGAGGGACGGATGGATACGGCTTACGACCGTGCGTTGGATTATAGCACCCGCGGTAACGCGCCCGCTCACCCGCGGCAGAACGCGGAGTCGGAACAGGTAGCACGGCAAGCGGGAGCGAAAACGGTTGCTTTTGTCGTGTGCCCGGAATGTGGGAAGCAGTTGGAAGCCGGAATCAAGTTTTGCGAGGATTGCGGAGCCGAGGTATAGCAAAAGAATTTCTCATTTCAAAGAGTTAAGGATATGACAATAATTCATGGAATCATAGAGTGTCGTTTGCAGCATGTCGGGTCGAAGTCGGAAGGCGTGAGAGCGGTTCTGAAAGGAGATGACGGCAGGACGTATAAACTCTATCGGGTTGGCATTTTACCTGCCGGGGATCCTTTTTTTATCCCTTATGACGGGATGCGGGTCGGGATTTCCGGAAACGCGGAGGAAGCGACAGGGAGTTTTTGTGTAACATCTATTCTATTGGATGACGGAACGGAAGTTTTTTCGCAACCGGTAGAACCTCCCGTTGCCGACGAGTCTGTTTAGTCCTATGTGCTGTACGAGTTTAAAGAAAAAAATGAATTAAAAATACGAGATTATGAGCAAAAAGAGATATTGTCCGGAATGTGGTCAGGTAATGGAAACGGATGAACGTTTTTGTCAGGATTGCGGGGCAGAGGTACCGTGTGATCCGGATAAAGACCGTGCCGCGGCGGAGGCGGTTTTGAACGAGGTCAAGCCTTCGGATACGGAGGGATCTATCATCGGCGCGGGGGCGCGGGCAAACGTTACCGGGGGCATCAATAAAACTTCAACTACACATACTAATGTCAATACCTCCCATGTGGATAATTCCGCTACCGTCCATAATAACACGACGATAGTGATGGGAAAGGGGGAGATTGAATATTGTGAGGTATGCGGGAATCCTTTCGGGGAGAAACACGCTCGTTGTCCGAAATGCGGCAAACAGATATGTTTTGACTGTAAGGTGAAGAACAAGAATCGTTGCGTGGAGTGCGAGAAAAAGTCCGTGAACGAATACAGTGTCGCTTTTCAGCAATTGCTCTTGACGACGAACGGGAATATTGGTATTGCCGGACGGCAGATGATGAATCAGAAGGCGAGAGAGTTGGACGTGGAGGACTCGAAAGAGGCTATCGAGGAGGAGATGAATGAATTGTACAAACCGGTGGATAAGGCTGTACAACCCTTGGTTGGGGGTGCTGCAACATTCACGGGACAATCCGTTCAGCAAGCGGAAATAGCCGGAAAAGGCGTGGGAGCTTTAACCGGGGACAAACCTCTTCAGCCTCGTTCGACAAGCAAGGGGAAAAACAAGTGGCTTCCCGCGGTTGTTATCGTGTTTGTCGTGATTGGCGTTTTTTTCGTTTTTGGCAAGAAAGATAATTCTTCCAAAGAAACGGCTTCTGTTCCCTCGACGGAACAAAAACAGACGGTTTCTAAACAAGCGGCTCCGGCAGCGGAACAGAAAGCCGCACCACAGGTCACAACTCCGGCGAAAACGGAAAAAACGGCGGTAAAGGCTGAACAACCCGTGGTGGCGAAGAAAGATGCTGATTATGATGCGGGAATGGCGGCTTATGATAAGAAGGAGGGGATTGAAGCCATTCGCCTTTTCAAGAAATCCGGCAGTGCGACGTCTTATTATATGCTGGGTAGGATTTATGAAAGCGGCTGCGGTAAAGTGGCTGCCAACGCAATGATGGCACGGCAGAATTTTAAGAAAGCTGCCGATATGGGAAATGAAGACGCGAAAGCGAAATTGAAATGAAAATAAAAAAACATATTAATAGAATTTACTAATGACTAAAATTGGCGCTATGTTAAAAATTGTTTTGAGTGTTGCCTTGTTCTGTGTTGTAGCAATTGCAGTTCAAGCTCAGGAAGTTAAGAAACCGCGTTTGTACGTGGAGTATTTCACGGAAGCGAATGGAGTATCGAAAGCGGACGGCGATAAAGTTCGTCAGGCGGTGATTGATGCCCTCAGCAAGACAAAGCGTTTCGAGTTGGTAGACCGGGATGTTGAAAGCTCTCTTAAAAAGGAAGAGGAACGCCGTTCCGACGAGAAAGCGATGGGAGATGAAAAAGCCCGTACACAAACCATGTCTGCCGCCGCCCATGATTATATCTTGAGCGGGAATGTATTGGGTTGTTCCGTGAAATCCGAACAAAAAGACGGCAAGACGATGTACACCTGTGTTTTGAATTATTCTGTCACGTTGACGGAAGTTACCACGTCAACGACTGTTGCAACCAAAGCGTTCGATCATTCACCTTCGGGGATAGGCGGTACCGTGGGTAAACTTTTGGATATGTCGGATTCGAAAGAAAAGGCAATTGCCGGTGCCGTTAATATGATTTCCAGTGATATTCAGGATTTCCTGATCAAGGAATTTCCGTTGGAAGGTACAGTTATCCCTTTGGACTATGAGGTGAAGAAGGACAAAATGGTAAAGTGTTACATTGATTTGGGGGCTGAACACGGGGTTAAGAAAGGAGATTATTTTTCCGTTTTGTCGCCCAGCGTAAGAGCCGGTCGCACGACTTACAGCGAAGTGGGGCGGTTAAGAGTGGAAGAAGTGGTAGACGGAACCATGTCGCAGTGTAAGGTGGTGCAAGGGGACAAGCGAGTGTTTGCCGCGATGGAAAGTTTTCAAGCACTGGATGAAGCGGCACAGAAGAAACAAGCTCTAAAGATTAAATCTACGGTGGCGCCTTTATTATCATTTTAATAGTCAGCTATGAAAAAAATAATTAGCCTATTTTGTGTACTATTATTCGGGGGTGTAATTTCAGTAAAGGCTCAGGATTATCTTCAGATTGTTTCTTTGGAATCGGATAACGGGACACAAGCTGTTTTTTCTTCCGCGGGGGCGGCTGAGAATAAAAAAGGGATTGAAACAGACGCTATAAAATCACTTATCTATACCTTGTTTTTTCAAGGTGTAGAAGGTGTTAATGACGGGAAACCTTTGGTTAGCAAGCCTAACGAGGCCTATACCAATTCGTTTTTTAATAATCAGGCGCGCTACGCTTCTTATGTGGCGCGTACCGAAGAGGCTGTCAAGGCCGCGAAGATTGGCGGACGTTACCAAGGGACGACGCGTGTCACGTTGCGCCTTCGCCAATTGATAAACGACGTGAGGAAGAACACGGGTTATGACCAGATGGTGGCGGAAACTCCTAAACCCCGCCTGCCTAAACCCACAATCATTGTTGTTCCTTACAAGAAGGAAGGCGAAAGTTTTCAAAGCATACTGGAGAATGACTATGATCTTCGTGTTGCCGTGGCTGCCGTGCAGAAAGGGTTTGAAGATTGTGATATTAAAACGAGGGATTTGCAGGGGACTATCGACGCGATGAAACGGCGTATGCAATACGAGGACAATGTCGGTGCGGCGGATTCCAATGATAAGCAGCTTTTGCTGTCGTCGGGTGCGGATGTGTATGTCACCGTGGATATGAAAAAGGATGTCACGGAACAGGATGCCCGCGTATCATTGATAATGAAGGCTTACGAAACGGCAAGCGGAACTATCTGGGCATCGGAAGACGGGTGGACGAATCGTTTCCGTACCAGAGCCACGGATGTTTTGTGTTCTCATGCCGTTAAGGACAATCTTCCGAAGTTCTTGGAACAGATTGTTAAGAATTATTCTCAGCCGGCACGTGTCGTTTTGCAAATATCCATTAGCGGAAGTTCTATAAGTTCCTTGAACGATGCTTCCTGCTCTAATGGAGAGCGGATTTTGGATTTTATCCAGAATTGGTTGGATCGTAACGCTTTTGAAGGGGATTATCATATGCAGGGTATTATGGGAGAGTCGGCTATATTTGATTATGTCATGATTCCTATGCAAGACGAGAACGGTTACAAAATGACCGCGGACAAATTCGCCGGTCAACTGGGACGGCAACTCAAAGAACAGGGTGTTTCCGCCTCTTATCGTATCGAGGGCGGCACGATTTTGCTGATGCTGGATTTGTAGAGAGTAATAACAGTTAAAAGAAAAGGATTATGCGAAAGATTATTTTAAGCTTGTTGCTTTCCGTGTACGGTGTTTTTCAAGCCGGAGCGCAGGAACCCGAATGGGTAAACAAGCGTCCGACTTCGCCGGATATGTATATCGGCATAGGCATGGCATCGCTGACAGAAACCGACTACATGAAAAAGGCCACTCAAAATGCTCTGTTGGACATTGTTTCACAGATAGCGATAAAACTTGAAAATAATTCTTTTTTACATCGGGTGGATGTAGACGGGAAGTCGCGCGAGATGTTCGAGGACAAGATACACGGTTCGCTGGCGGCTTGGATAGAAGGGCAGGAGTTGAAGGATACCTACCAATCCGGACAAAAATACTACGTGTATTATGTTCTGGATAAAAACGTGTATGCCCGGAAGGCGGAGGAACGCAGGCAGCAGGCGATAAAAACGGGTATGGATTACCTGCAAAAGGGACGTGCCGCGGAAGAGGCCATGAATCTCACGCAAGCCGTCCAGCTTTACGGTAAAGGACTTGAAGCCGCGGAACCGTGGGTGTTTATGGATTTGACGACGGACGAGGGGGGAAGGTCTGTAAATGTTCCCGTTGAACTTTACAATGCCTACATGAATGTATTCAGCGGTATGGCTATTACCACGAATGTCGTTCAAGTGGAAGGGGAGGCTTTCAAGGCGGTTGCTGAGCCTATTGCCGGGTGTCTTTCAAAGAATGGCGTTGTTGTTCCCAATGTGAAGTTGAAAGCGTCGTTCGTGTCCGGTAGCGGTGCCGTGTCGCCTGCCATACAGACGGATCACACGGGGATGGCTGAATTTTACGTGACGAATATCACGTCTAAAGAAGATGTGCAGGAGTTACGCGTTTCTATTGACGAGTCGTTCACGGACGCTCTTCCTGCGGCGTATCGCCGGCTGTTACAAAATCAAACGTGGCCGGCTGCCAAGGTTTCTATTCTGTTGAAAAGTGCCCCGATCACGGCTTACTTGTATGTCAACGATAATGACTTGGAAGGATGTGAACGCCATATCAGCAGTTTATTGACCAACAATTATTTCACGCTGTCGGAAGACCCGGATGCTCCACAATGTTTTGTCGATTTGTCAACAAAAATGGAGATGGGGGAAACGGTTACCGGTGGTATTTATGATTTGAACGCGTGTTATTGTACACTCGTTCTCAAGATTTATAATAACAAGAATCAGCAGATGTTACTAAACTATTCGGTGAATCGCGTGAAAGTTCTGGTACCTATCAGTAAGTCTGCGGAAGAAACTATTTCAATGTGTGTGCGGGAAGTTATGAAACGTGTCAACCGTGAATTACCGGACCGGATTAAAAAATTAAAAATCAATTAAAATGTAAGATTATGAAACATTATGCCTTGTGGGTAATATTTTTAGTTCTGTTTTTCTCGTTAGTCGGTTGCGGCTCATCGAAGAAAGTACAGGAAACATCTCCCGTATCCACTTTTATCATGCCCGGTTCCGAATATGTCAGCGGCAACGGTGTGCTTCGCGGATGGGGTTCCGGGAAGTCCGACAGCGAGGCTTCTGCCCGGAAGAAAGCACAGATGATGGCTTCCGCTGAATTGGCCGCCATGTTGTCTAAAACCGTGGAGGCTACCGTTGAAGAATACACCACGGTGCTGTCCGAGGGGATGTCGTCCGCGTCCAAATCTTTGCTTCAGGATAAGACGAAAGTAACGGTGAAAAAGACTTTGGTGGGGGCTACTATTGTATTCGACCGTTGGACACAGGATGAGCAAACCGGACAATACACGAATTATATTGTTCTGGAACTGAAAGGAGCTGAATATTTGGATGCTCTTTACAAGGAATTAGGCAAAAATAACGAGGATTCTATTGATAAAGAATTGTTGCAACGCCTTTTCTTGAAGTCTATTGACGCAAACGCGAAAAAGTAAAATATTTCCCCTGCCCGGAGAAAAGAAGGGCAGGGGGACTATAATTGGTTTACGAGTCTACCGTGGAGATTACTTCGTTGATACGCAAACAGAATAACTATAGTATTAGCAACTGAAGCGTAAGTTCGAGAACAAGCAAAGTGCCTCTCGAGCGGAAATCTGGTCGTTGGAATTGGATTACAAGATAGCCAGCTCGGTGAATAACGGGATTATCAAGTTTGTCGTGTTCCTGACGGAGCATAACAACACCCGTTTGCGTTCCGGGCTGAAAGTGGATGTACATGTTACCCACGCCATGAAAGACGACGTGTTACGGATCCCGACGGGAGCTTATTACATGGGTAAAGGCGATTACGATATGTGGGTAGTGAACGGCGACCGTGCCGAGAAGCGAAAAGTAGTGTTGGGAGAGAGCGGTTTTGAGCACGTGGAGGTTGTGCGGGGACTGACTTCGGGAGAGAAGGTGATATTGTCGGATATGGGAAGATACCGGGATAAGGAGGGGTTGTATATAAAATGAAGGAGTGTTTTTACACTCCTTCATTATGATATACAGTTTATTAAATAATCTTGAATCCAAGAGTCAAGTTCCATGATTTCGGGGCTTTGATGCCGTCACCGAATTTCTTTAAACCGAATTCGTAGTCGATATCGAAAGTAACTTTCCATACATCTACACCGGCGCCGACTTTACCGTTCCACATCATCTTGTCGGTGTCAAACATATCTTTTTTAAGTTTTTTTGTTGTGAAAGAGGCTACCGGGCCAACGAATCCGCGAAGTTTGAAGATCGGGAGTTCCAGTATATGGTAACCGACCATAACCGGAATGTCAATAGAGCTGTATTTGAATTTCCCGATATTTCCGGCGGTAACTTTACTTTCCTTGTGAGCGAAGTTTAAAGCCGGTTCCAGATAAATACTTCCGAAATTGATTCTGGCAAAGGCACCGATCATGTATCCGCCGTGAGAATCTACTTTCAAGTGTTTTGCCTTGATTTTCGTGTCGTTCCAACCGCCGTGGATACCCAGACTGATAGGGAGGGATTGAGCCATGGTAGTTAAACTGATAAGGCTGAAGAACGCTAAAATTACAATCTTTTTCATACTGTTCTTTTTTGTGTGATTAAATAAATTGTTGCTATTTATATTCTATCCGTTTAAATTCCGAGAGGATGATGCCAGTGGCAACGCCCACGTTCAGGGATTCCGTCGAATAGGGGCTGTGTGCAAAGCTGGGGATTGTTATTTTTCGGGTAACAAACCTTTCTATTTCGGGACTGATACCGTTCCCCTCGTTTCCCATGACGATAAATCCTTTCGTTCGAAGTTCAGTCCGGTAGATGTTTTCTCCTTCCAGAAACGCCCCGTAACAGGGGAAATCCTGATCCACGAATTGCGGGATAAATTCAACAAGATCCAAGTAGAACACGTTCACCCTGAAAATTGCACCCATACTCGCTTGAACGGATTTCGGGTTAAAAATGTTCGCGCAATCATGGTCACAAAACACGTGCCTAACTCCAAACCAATCACTCAAGCGAAGAATCGTGCCGAGATTACCGGGATCTTGAATACCGTTGAGCACGATGCTAAGCTCATTTTTTATTTCTTCCGGCGAGTGTTCTTTGACCGGAATCTGTGCCAAAGCGATTACTTCGGGGAGGGACTTGAAGTTGGAAACTCGTCCCATTTCAATTTCGTTGACTTCTATCGTGTTGTATGACTGTGCTTTTTGCTTGTTGCGTTCAATCCACGAGGGACGGGCGATCAAGGTGTCAACCTTCATGTCGGAAAGGAATAATTCCTGCACGAGTTTTTCACCCTCTATTTTGAACAAATTATATTTTTCCCTGAATTTCTTTTTTTCAAGGTTTTGGATTATATTTGTTAAGTGTTTACTAAGCATACTTTTCAAGTTTGCTGATTAGAATTAAAACACAAACATAGTATTTTTTTGAGATTTTTGAGCATGCGTGGAGCGTACAAGATAAGTTTTATTCTTTTTATATTCTACTTCCTGTATTCGTGTTCCCCGACGAAGTATGTCGGTAAGGATGAGTATTTGTTGGATCACGTGAAGGTGAAAGTGGATGATTACAAGCTGAATAGGAGTGATGTGAGGCGGAGTATACGACAAAAACCGAACACCCGGATTCTAGGTACTGTACGGTTCCATTTGGGGCTTTATAATTTAAGCGGACGGAACGAAAAAAAGAAATTTAATCAATGGTTGCGTCGTATCGGGGAGGCTCCCGTGATTTACGATCCTTTTTTAACGAAACGGAGTGTCGAGCAAATAGAATTATTCCTTCACAATAAAGGATTCTATCAAGCGGAAGTGCATGATACGGTGTATTACAAGAAGAAAAGGGCGAACGTGGAGTATAAGGTGAAAGTCGGTCCCGTGACCTCGATCGAGAGTATAAAATTTGATGCCCCCGAAGGACGGCCGGAAAATCGGATAGCGGAAGAAAGTGGCTTAATGGCGAATTACCGGAGAGACACGGTGAACACGCTGTTGGAGAAAAATGCACCTTTGGATTTGGACGTGCTGGACGACGAGCGGGAAAGGATCACGAAAGCGCTTCGGGAAAAGGGGTACTTCAACTTCTCGAAGAATTTTATTCGCTTTATGGCAGACACGTCGACCGTGAAAAAAGAGAATATGGCAAAAGTCTTCGTGCGTATTGTCGAGAATGCCGTGGACAGTAATGCCTACAAGCGTTATTTCGTGCGGAATATCAGCGTCAACTTTGACTATGATCCTCTCGTGAGCGCGGAACAGGTTGCCGCAACCTATAATTCATTGGTGTATAACGGGTACACGATATTGTACAAGGATAAGTTGAAAATCAAGCCGAAGATGATTATCGAGACGATACAGTTGCAGCGAATGGAATTGTACGATGCGCAACGGGTGATTGATACTTACGTGCGTTTACAGGCGTTGAATCTTTTCAAGCTGGTGAATATCGACTTCAAAGAGGTGGAATCCGACGGGGAGGTGAAAGCGTTGGATTGCACGATACAGTTGTCCCCCGTGAAAAGACAGTCATATAACGTGTTCTTGGAAGGAACTCATAATTCGGGTAACTTGGGAGTCGGGGGAAACTTCACGTATAACCACCGTAACGTGTTTCGGGCGGGCGAGAATATCTCTGCCAGCGTGTGGGGAAGCCTGCGTAAGGAGCAAGTGAACGGGGAGGGAAAATTATTTAATACCACGGAGATCGGGGCGGAATTGAAACTCGTGACGCCGCAGTTCTGGATGCCTTTCTTGCGGATGAAAGATTTCCGTCGGAATTATGCCCCGAAGACGTCGATATCTTTCTCTTACAGTTATGAATACACGCCTTATTATACCCGTTCGATTGCCAACGCCCGGTTCGGTTACTTGTGGCGGAAAGCGGATAAGAAATGGCGGTATAATTTTGATTTGATCGATTTGAATTACGTGTTGATGAAGGATGTCGACAAGAGTTTTATTGACGGGCTGAAAAACGAGTATATCAAGAATGCCTACACGGACCACATGATTCTTTCGGCCGTGTTCTCTGCGACCTTTACCGATCAGCTCCTGAATGCGAAAGCAATGAATTATAATTATTTCCGGGTGAACGTGGAAACTTCCGGTAACGTGTTGAATGCGATAGATCGCCTTTCCGGCGGCAAGAAGACAGGTGAGAGTCTGGACGAGAAATATTATAAGTTGTTGGGTGTACGGTACGCGCAATTTGTCAAATCGGATGCCGAATACCGTTACAATTGGTATATCAACCGGGCGAACTCCCTCGTCGGGCGTTTCTTTGTCGGTTGCGGTTACCCGTACGGGAACATGAAAGTGTTGCCTTTCGAGGAGGCCTTTTACGGGGGAGGGGCTAACGATATGCGGGCTTGGCAGGCTCGGACACTGGGACCGGGGTCATATCTGGCAACGGAAAAGTACCCGAATAGCGTGGGGGATTTCAAGTTGGCAGCCAATATCGAGTATCGTTTCAAATTACTTTGGCTACTGGAAGGTGCTTTGTTCCTCGATGCCGGAAACGTGTGGAATATCAACCCGAAAGAAACCCGTCACGGTGCAAAATTGAATTACAATTTCTTCAACCAGATAGCGATAGGTACGGGAGCCGGATTACGATTGAACGCTAATTTCTTCCTTCTGCGTTTCGACTTGGGTATAAAACTGAAAGATCCTGCGCTCCCCGCCGGACAGCGTTTCGTGTTGTTTAACTCGGGCGGAGGTTTCCGTCGTTCGGTATTTAATGTGGCAATCGGGTATCCGTTCTAGCAGGGTAAAAGCGTTTTAACGTATTTGCCCTGTGGCGTTTGGTAAATTTGTAAATTATACCGATATTTGACAGATAACTTTTATCTTTTAGTTTTTAACTTTTAATTTAATATATCTCTTGGTGACACAGATCGTTGTATATTTATCGTTGTTGTTGCAGATCGTGGCGATGGGATTTGCAATCAGTTTATTTAAGCGGACAAAATTCAACGCGGCGTGGATATTGATTTCCACGGGCTTTTTTCTTATGGCGATTTACCGGGCGATAGAGTTAGTTCCGTCCATGCACCGGGGAGAATCGGAAGAGTTATACCAGACGAAAGTATGGCTGTCGTTCGTGATTTCCTTGGCATTTGCCATCGGGGCGTTTTATATACGGAAAGTATTTCAATTCCTGCGGCGTTTGGACGGGATACGGAGTGAAACGGAGAAAAGGGTTTTGTCGGCAGTGATCCGCACGGAGGAACAGGAAAGGCAACGATTTGCCAAAGAATTGCATGACGGTCTGGGACCGTTGCTGAGCGTGATAAAAATGCTGCTTTCCGGTTTTGACCAAAGTAATACCCCGGAGGTAAACGAGAAAATCAAGGTGAATCTGAAACAGGCAGTAGACGAGGCCATCGTGGGAGTCCGGGAGATATCCGCGAATATCAGTCCGCACATATTGAACAATTTCGGGCTAAAGGATGCCGTGGGGTCATTTATCAAGAAATTGCGTCCGGCCGAAGGTATCGAGATAACTTTTGAAACAAATGTAGAAAATCGCCGTTTCGCTTATAATGTCGAGGTTATCATGTATCGTGTGGTTTGCGAATTGCTCAATAACACGTTGCGCCATGCCGAAGCGAGTAAAATCAGTATTGACCTGCAATTACAAAATGATATCCTATACCTCGAATACGAGGATAACGGCATGGGATTTGACGTGAAACTGGCGGAAAGTGACGGGGGAATGGGATTGAGTAATATGCAATATCGTCTGAACTCCGGTAACGGGGATATCAAGATATTGAGCGAGCGGGGAAAGGGAATGATTGCCCGGGCTTTTATAAAATGTAAGTAGTTGTTTAAATATGGATAAATTGAGAATATATCTGGTCGACGACCACAAGTTATTTCGCGAGGGATTGAAGCTGTTGCTCTCGACGCAGGATTTCGTGCGACATATCTACGAGGCTTCGAACGGTCGGGAGTTTATCGAGAATCTCTCGTTCGTGGATTGTGACGTGGTACTCATGGATATCGAGATGCCGGGAATGAACGGGATCGAGGCGACGATCGAGGCGATGAAGATGAAGCCCGGCTTGAAAATTATCGTGCTTTCCATGTACGGGGACGAGCAATATTATTACAAGATGATCGACGCGGGAGCGAAAGGATTTTTGTTGAAAAATTCCGGTATTGATAAAGTGGTAACGGCGATTCAAAAGGTGGCGGAAGGGGAGAGTTTCTTCTCGGAAGAGTTGTTGGTGAATATCTTGAATAATATGCGGGATAATAAAAATGACGTGCCGGAAGTGGTGGATAATGACATTTCGGAACGGGAATTGGAAATATTGTACCACGTTTGTCGCGGGCTTTCCAACCAAGAGATTGCCGACGAGTTGTTTATCAGTAAACGGACGGTGGATAAACACCGTGCCAATTTGCTAAGCAAGACGGGATGCCGCAATACTGCCGCGTTAGTTATGTACGCCATAAAGAACAACATAATAGAGATCTGAAAGCTAAAAGATAAATCATTAAATTTAAAATTAGTTGATGAATGGAATGATTTTCGCCGCCGGATTAGGCACACGGCTAAGACCGTTGACGGATGATCGCCCGAAGGCTTTGGTGGAATTGAACGGGAAAGCCTTGTTGGAACGGGTGATCGGGAGAATGAAAGAAGTGAAGGTCGAGCGTTTGGTGATAAACATTCATCATTTTGCCGATCAGATAAAGATCTTTCTACGCGAGCATGAGAATTTCGGAATGGATATCGTTCTATCCGAAGAGCGGGAAAAATTGCTCGATACGGGGGGAGGAGTTCTGAAAGCCCGTGATTTATTCCTTCCTGACACTCCGGTGCTGATACACAACGTGGACATATTAACCGATCTGGATTTGAATGCTTTGATTCGGCAGCACGAGGAACACGACGCGTATGCCACGTTAGTGGTGAAGCCTTGTCTGGCAGATCGGGTGTTAAAGTTTAATGGCGGTATATTGAAAGGTTGGGAGAACAAGCGGACTGGAGAACAGAAAATCGTGGACGACGGTTTTTACAGGGCGAAAGAATACAACTATTGCGGGATGCAGGTGCTTAGTTCCGAATATTTACATAACATGATCCATGGGGATGTTTTCTCTATCATCGACGAACATCTGGCACAAGCAAAGAATCATCCTATCGAACTTTTTCAACATGACGGACTTGCCTTTGACCTCGGAACTCCGGAGGCGATAAAAGAGGCAAACGGGATGATTTACGATTTATGATTTACGATTTCGGATTGAAAAAAAGATATAGCCTCGTGTGGTTGAAATCTAAAATCATTTAAATGCTTCTGCTTCCCGGTATCAGTTTGATGTGATTCGTGTCCTCGAAGAATTTGAAATACATGTATAGCTTGTAATTAAAATCGAAGCCGTAGTTTTTATTCATACTATAATCGATATAACTGTTTATCCTCGGATCGCCCATGGCATAGCGCCTGTTCCATTCGATGGAGTATTGCAGATTCATGCTTTGATAATATTCGTTGCTGTGTTGGTTCGCGACGGATTGGTGAGTTGCCAGCCAATAGTCAAACCCGGAATCGAAAACGATTAATTCATATTGCGCGGAGTCTTTGATAGCGCAACGTCCCTTCTTGTTTTGGGTAATGTCTTTCTGTGAGGCACACGAGCAAAAGAAGGCAAGCACGAGAAGAAATCCGAATGTTCTCATAATCATTGTTTTTATGTATTTATAAGTGCAGTCCAAGTTACGAAAAAAAACGGAGAAAAACAAAAATCATGACATGCTCCATGTATCGCCCTCTCGTCCATAAGGTCTGAATGTCCATAATGTCATAAGGTCAAATCTATCGGAATGTTTTGTTTATGATACTGTATATCATTATGTTATTGCGTCGTGAACTTTATGGACTTTAGGATCCGGAGGCTCGACTTTATAGACATTACAGACAGGAGGTGTGTTTGACACACCTCCTTTTTTTATTTCACGGCTATCGTTTCGATCTCCACCATAGCGCCCATGGGAAGTGCTTTCACGGCGAACGCGGCACGTGCCGGGCAGTCACTCTTGTAGAATTGCGCGTATACTTCGTTCATTTCAGCGAAATAAGACATATCACCGAGTAAACAAGTTGATTTAACCACGTTGTCGAAAGTGTATCCGGCTTCTTCGAGGATATAACCGATGTTCTTCAAACATTGTTCGGTTTGCTCTTTCACGCCACCTTCCGCGAATTTACCGGTGTTCACGTCAATAGGAAGTTGTCCGCTGATATAGAGCGTTCCATTGGCTTCAATAGCTTGACTGTAAGGCCCGATTGCTTTCGGTGCTTTCGGTGAATTGATAACTTTTTTCATAATGACTTTTATTTTATTGATTTAAAAATATAATTCTATTTCCTCGACGCGAATATAACGAAAATCACCTTGTTATTTTTCTACCACGTGTAAAAATAAAAAACTGAAAGCTGGAAAAATATATCCCCGGCTTTCAGTTTTTAACTATTAACTTTTCTCGTTAATAGTTGTTCTTCTTTTCTTCAAAGTATGCTTGCGGATGAGCACATGCCGGGCATGCTTTCGGGGCGGTCTTGCCTTTATGCACGTAACCGCAGTTACGGCATTGCCACAGGATTTCTTCATCTCTCTCGAATACTTTTCCTTCTTCAACGCGAGCGAGTAAAGTTCTGTAACGAGCCTCGTGTTCAGCCTCTACTTTCGCGATATTGCGGAATACGGCAGCGATAGCGGTAAATCCTTCTTCTTCGGCTACTTTAGCAAATTCAGGGTAAAGGTCTGCCCATTCTTCGTTTTCACCTTCGGCGGCAGCTTTCAGGTTTTCAGCGGTAGTTCCGATAATTCCCGCGGGGTAAGACGCCGTGATTTCAACCATTCCGCCTTCCAAGAACTTGAAGAATCTCTTGGCGTGTTCTTTTTCTTGTTCCGCGGTTTCCATGAATACTCCGGCGATTTGCTCGAAGCCTTCTTTTTTAGCCACGCTTGCAAAGAAAGTGTAACGACTTCTGGCTTGTGATTCACCAGCAAATGATTTCAATAAGTTCTGTTCTGTTTTTGTTCCTTTAATACTCATAGTCTTATATATTAGCTGTTGTTGTATTTTCGCATTACAATATTACTACAATTTGAGGAAGCAAACAAATATTTATTTTTTATATAGTTATAGAAATTAACGATGAGTTTATAAACCCAAGTAATCCGCCGTTTCCACCATCATTGCCTCAAAATCGTGTGCCACACCTTTCACGATGACTCTTTTCCAGTTGAAAATCATCGAGTTGGTTTGGCTGATTTGTTGGCTTTCGCTGTAATAGTGTTCCCCGCGGGCGTAACGGTACAGACCTTGCGCGTCGGCTTCCGGCGTGTGGCGTAAAGAACTGTCGTTCGGGTCGGTATCTTGATCCCCTAATGCCACGATCAAGTTGGAGCCGAATAAATGTGTTAGGGTAGACAGATCGGAGAAACCGGAGTTTTTCAACCCGTAAGGGTACTCTATTCTCGTGTCGGGCACCGTGTACCAGCCGGAATTTGCCGCTATGGCTTTGTTCAGGTGCGTGTTTTGTTTGAAAGTGACGAAACGATGCACGAATTGAGCTCCCGCGGAATGACCGAACATGTTGTATTGCACGGATTGATTGCCCGTTTCTGATTTCACGTGATCGAAAATGGCTTCAATCACCGAGTATGACCATTGTTCTTCCGGAAGTGCCTTGTTGTTCTTGAACATATTTCCCTCTATGTATTCGCTCGTGGAATAATGATTCTGGGGAAATTCCAAGGCAATGGCAATTACTTTCCGGTCTTTGAAATGTTTCACCCAAGCATCCAGATAGTCATTGGCATTTCTGGACGTCCCCGGCAAAATAAACACGATCGGCATTGCCTTGATATCGCCTTCCGGGATGTAGAAATGTAAATTTATCGGTTTGTCCTTCAACGGTTCGTAGCCCGTGTAGGTCACGATTCCCCGTCCTGTCCCCAGTTGATTCAGAATGGGATCATCCACGTCGCTTTTCCATTCACAGCTCGTGAGTGTAAAGCCGAAAAGCAACAGTAATATAGATATTCTTAAATTCATAAAGCGTTTCTGATTATTATTTGTGATTTAGAAGATGATTTGTAACGATAATTCTGCGCTTAATTTCTCGTTTGAAGTTTTCAGGTTCGGGTTTTTCCAGTAACTGAAAGAGCCTTGACACATCAAGCGGTTGTCAATGAAATATTTGGCAACACTCACGGCGTATTCATCGGTTTCAAGTAATACGGATTTAGCGGTTTCCTTAAATTCCGGTTTTACTTTGCTGTAACGGGCGTCGAATGCCCAGCCGTTTTTCAAGATATAACCCACTTGTACGTTGTACCCGTTTCCGATGCTCAAGTAGTTGGCAATCTCTTCCGGCTGGAGGGGAAGATCACCCGTTGATTTGGTGTAAATACCTTTCAAGTCGGTAGCCGAGGAGTTCACGTATTCGGCCATCACGCTCAGGCCTTGCCATTTAAATAATAAGTCGGCTGCAATCTTGCGGAGTGCCGGGAATCGTGTATCCCCGTCCTTGTCGTAGAGGATAAAATCACCATGGCCTTCACCCGCGCTGTTGCTTGCCCCGTCATTGTAGCTCATGGCTCCACCGATCAATAATTTCGGGGTGGCTTCCCGCGCGAAGTCTGCACCCACGCCGTCGTTGCCCGGTTTGAATTCACCGAGGGGAAGTACGTCCAGACGTCCCCCGTATTTTAAACCGCCCATGTCCGCGTCAACAGAACTGGAGCCGAACGAGTTTCTCCCGTCGCCTGTGGTGATGGCGATAGAGGGTTTCAAGCCTACATTCCCGATATGGAATCTGCTTTCGAAGAAAAGTCCGAGTTCACGTCCCGTACCCGAAAAATATTGACTCACGATGCTCCGTTCCGCCATGCTCAATCCTTTCTCGTGCATCATCATCTCCCGGTTGTTGGTGAATGTCTGTTTCTGTCCGGCGGTAATCGTGAGGTAGTCTTTATAATTGTAGGCTGCCCATGCGTCCATCAACGGGTTGGAATCCGCGAAATTGACTTCCAGCATAAAGGTGAACTTGTTGTATAAAGCGCCTCCTTTAAACCCGAAGAAAGCGTTCTTCACGCCGAAAACCGATTCGTCCTCGCCGTCTTTCTGGTTGCGGTAAGCCCCGTAAACTTGAATAAATCCGTTCAAGTTGAAGTGGTACTCGCCATTGTTTAAATTGATATCCAATCCTTTGCCCAATTCAAATTTGGCCGTGTTTTTATTATCTTGTGCAACAACTGTGGTTGCTGATAATAATGTTATGATAGCTATAAATAATGTTTTCATATTGCTGTAATTCCCTTATTTTTCACTGTTCATTTTCCGGTAGACCGGTAATTCCTCTCCTTGTTTTGTTTCGTAAACCCGGTAATTGATAAAACCGTTCGGTGCTTCCGGTTCGAGTACCGATGCCGCCACGTTACCGTTCTTCTGATTCATGGGAATCACGAACGATCCGGTGGGGAAGGTCACGGTTTTGGCGGCGACACTTGTTTTCACTTTCACGGGATAGAATTTCTCGAATAACGAGTATTCCGCTTTGTGCGACTCTACCGTGTATGCTTCCACCTCGACGGTTGCCGGGGCGGTTAGGGTTTCGACCGTTACCCCCAGTTGTTTCAGTTTTTGAGTGATCTCCGGGTGGGAAGCGGTAATATAATAGGCTTCCGGGCGTTTCCGGGTGAGGGTAGGGGTGGACTCCAACGACAGGTTGGCGTTTACTTCCAGTTCCACGATTTCATTCGTGTTCATGCTGATGAACGGAAGCACGTAATTATCTACCGTTTTGGCTTTACTGGTGACCACGATATCGTTTTTAGAGCGGGCAGCCTCCGCCGTGATATTCATTACCTCGTCGAAGTTGTCATATGCCGTTTTCAAGTACGATTCGGCTAGCGTGAAAGCGGTGTTGATTCTGCGTTTCAAGGATGTCTTACCGATTTTCACGCCCCGTAATTCCATTAATATAGCCACGGAATTACCCAGAGAGAAAGCGTTGGCTGTTGAACGGGGATTGATACCGCCCACGTTGAATACCACTTCCCCGAATTTCTTCGAGGTCGTGAAATAGTCGTGATGGCGAAGTCCCTTGGAGTCAAGTGCTTCACGAGCGTTTCCGACGAATTTGCCCGCCGTGAGGTTGCGCAACTCTTCGGGCACGTTGAGGTTGCCCGTGTAGAGGAACATGGCGTCGAACGAGTTGGTGATGTTATCCGTGCTGATTAGCGTGTAGTCGGCACGTAGAGGTTGGAACTCGTGGAAGTCGATCACGACTTGCGGGTTGTAGTTGTTGTAAAATGCCCGTAGAACCACGGCTTCCGGTGTAGCGAGTTTGCTTTGATCCCGGTTCAGGTCCAGCGTGTTGGCGGTTACCCGTTCCAGATGACTGCCCCCGTCGATATTGACCATGGGGATGATCGTGATTTCCAGACGTTGCAACAGGTATGCCAGTTCCGGATCGTTCAACAGGCGTTCCATCGTGTAGAGCATGCTCTCCGTGCTGCCCGGTTCATCGCCGTGTACCCGTCCGAGGAATAATACTCTCATCTTGGTATTTTTGGTCTTCCCGGAAATGGTGACGGCGGGGATCTCTTTACCTTTCTGTGTTTTCCCGATAAAATTCAGCGTCGCTTTGTCGGGATGTCGCGTAACGAGTTGACGGATGTATGTCATCATTTCGTTGTATGTCGTGAATTTCCGTCCTTTCTGGAACCACGGTGTCTGAATATCCATCTCGGGGTCAGGGAAGAATTTTTTGGCAACCTTGGCAGGTTGTTGTGCCCAAAGTGAACCGACCTGCACGAGAATCAATAATGTCAATAAGTATCTTATCATCGTATTCATCTTTTGCTGTTATTAGAATGAGAACTGGATCATAGCTTGAAAGAGCGTTTCGTTGCCCTTGGTCACGACACTGTTCACGTTTTTACTACCCGGTTCGGCATCCACGAATACGACGGAAGCCTGTACTTTCACGGCGTATGATTTCGTCAGGTATTTGCCGAGTCCGATTTCGTAAAAGTTGTTCCGGTTGAAGTATAGTTCGTTATGCAGGAACGAATCTTTTGCCGGATCGAAATGCGTGTACCGGGCATCGATCGACAGGCGGCAGGGGAACATATACCCGGCTTGGATATTGTACCCGGAACCCAGCATCATGCGTCCCTTCACGTATTTTTCCATATCTCCGCTGAAATCGGTCGAGGTTGTTCCGTCGTTTCTCACCCGTTGCGTGATTTCACTTGGCACGTGCGCCCATGTTTTCACGAACTCGCCCAGCATGGAGAATCCCATGTATTTGAAATGGAAGTCTGCCACGAATTTGATGTAATCCGGTAATGCTTCTTTGTTCTCGTCGTTCAAGTAGAGGATAGAACCGCTTTCCCGACCTCTCCGGTCACTGATGCCGACATTGTAACTGAATGCCGTACCGATGGAAAGTTTCGGGACTACTTCTCTTACCATGTCCCCGCCACGGCTCTCCCCGTAAGCCCGGAATAGCCCGAAAGGCAGGTAATTGACACGAGCCCCGTATTTGAATCCCCCGTGACGGCGGGTAAAGGTGGCGCTACCATCGCCGTCCGTGATGGCAATCGAGGGACGGATGTAACCCGTGTGTCCGACACGGAAAGAACCGTCCACGAAAATACCCACTTCCCGGATGGAACCGAAATAAGAGGATAGTTTACTGCGGTCGACCAATTGTAGCGTGTTTGAAGTCATTCCCAATTCCCGGTTATCCGTCGGGGTGGACTTTTGTCCGAAAGTCAAGGTTAGTCCTTTCACGGGTTTGTAAGAAATAAAGGCATCCAGTAGCATCCCGCTTAATTCGCCGTCGCCGCCATTGGCTTGAGCGAAGTCTGTCTGTAAACGGTAGCCGATTTTACCACCCCAAGCGTCACCGGATAAGCGAAGACGTAAACGTCGCATCCGGAAACGGGAATAGAATTTATCGTCACCCTCGTATTTGCGGGTTTCAAAGGAAGTTTGAATAAATCCCCGCAGGTTGATGTTGTACCCCCCGTCCGGTGCGGAGAACGTGATTCCGTCACCCGGACGGTATTTATTCACGATGATTTTAGCTGCATCGGAATCTGCCGTTACGGCTTCCGAGTCGTCGTCTTCCGTTTCGTTCTCTTGGGAGAGAGCGGGAAAACAGAACCCCAGCATAAACAGCATAAATATGAACTTATATTTTTTCATCTTTTCGTTTCAAGTTAAAGCGTTTCGAAATTCCCAACCTTTACCAACTGTCCCCGGCGCATCCATTCCACACCACCCGCGATCACGCCTTGCAGGTTCAGTTCGTTGTCGAATAAACAGAAATCGGCGTCACAATCCGGGGCTACGCGTCCCTTCGTGCGCAAGGTCATGTTCTTTGCCGGATTGGTCGTTACCGGGCGGAGAGCCTCTTCTAACGGTAGTCCACCTTCTTTCACCAGTTTCTGCACTTGTTGCAGGTTCAAGTGCAAGGGGGCTTTGTAGAACACGAGTTCGCCCGTTTCCGGATCTTTCTTGCTCATTCCCGCGTTGCCGTCGCTGCTGAAAGTCATGCGGTCGATAGGTACTCCTTTTTCCAGACCGTGCAACAGAATCTTGTAGGGTTCATCGTATTTGGTGCCTCCCGTGGTGATATCAATCATTCCTCCCAGAAGGGCAAACTCGACGGCTTCCTCGAATAAGGCTGCCGTTCTGCCCACGTGAGTGGGAGAGATGTGTTTTACCAGCGTGGGATATTCCCGTGCGATTTCCAACAGGAGTTGCATACGGGAAGGTAACGCTCCCAAGTGGATATGTAAAACTCCTCCCTTGCCGGAAGTCAGACCACCTGTGTGTACTTGATTGATCAGGCGCAGTAGCTCCTCCTTGGTCGGGAATGAACACCGTTCATCGCTAATGGCTACCTTGCAACCGATGATTTTGTCAATAAACAACATATCCTCTGCCACGCTGTTCATGATCGTTTTCGGGGGTACGGCGAAATAACTCGTGAGCATATATGCCCCGATACCGTACTGTTCCAGTGACTTGCATTTGGCGTAGAGAGTGGTCAATTCTTTCGTGATACCGTCGGTACCCAGCAGACCTACTACCGTGGTGGTTCCACAGCGAATCAGTTCGCTCGGTTGTACTTCGGGGGTGATGGAGAAATAACCGCTTTTGCCGCCTGCACCGATAATATGCATGTGTTGATCGATAAAACCGGGGGTCACGATCATGCCCCCGGCATCGATCTTCGAGTGGCTAACACTCGTCAACTCGATCTTCTCATCCACCATGATTATTTTCCCGTTACACACGAGAAGATCTTTTATCCCCAGTTTTTCCGGGGCGTATATATTTGCGTTTCTTATAATTGTAATATTCATACCTTATCCGATTAAGAAGTGATATGCCAGCATGACTATCATGGTAACCGATAGCGGAATCAGGTTCCGGCGTGCAAGGTCGAAGGACGATACCCCGGCGATTTCCGATATGGCGATGATAACCCCGGCGATTGGTGATGCCGCGCGCCCCATGCTGGAGGCAAGCTGCATCGGTAATATCATGTTCACCCCATCCAATCCTACTTTGGTTGCGATGGAAGGAACTAGCGGTCCGAACGAGAAAAATGATGCGTTACCGCTGCCCATCAACATGGAAGCCGCGAAGATGAGCAGTGTCATCAATATGGCTATGGCTGCCCCGGAGAACCCGATGTGCTGCGAGAGCATCACCAGCGAATCGATAAAGCCGAGGCTGATCAATCCTCTGGAGAAGACTTCGGCGGCCACGATCAACGTGATCACGCTGGCGAAGACTTTTCCCATGCCGTCCCAGAACGTTTTGATGGAAGCGAATACATTCTTGAGGTTCTTTTGCCGGATCAGCTCGAAGATGATAGCGATAAAGAATGACATGAACATCGCTGTCGTCGTGTCGAGTTCTACCGAGAAGTTGAACAATTGAATGTATTTCGAGAACACGATCAACAGGATCAACGGCAATACCGGAAGAATGGCGTAAATCAGAGGTACATCTACCTTGAAATCTTCCCGTTTGGGTTCTTCGGGTTGTTTGTGCAACGCATCTTTCCTGTCGTAATACCGGTTACTGAAGTAATACACTACCATGAGCAGTATCGTCATAGGGATGGTCAGCGGCATCTGGTGTTCGATAAAATACATCACGTTATTCATCCCCACGAGTTCCGATGCTCTGGCTGTATTTGCCGAGGCGGGCCCCATGTCAAATACCGTGCATGCCGAGATTACCGATACGGCAGACAGTTTGCTGACACCCAGACTCACGAGAACCGGGTAGATGGAAGCTACCAGCAGTAGTCCCAGCCCCGTCGCCGAGGGAGTGCAGATAAACAGCAGTTGCCCGATAGGTATCACCAATGATGCGGCGAGATAGGGGTACTTCCGGAAGATAGACAGCGGTTGCATGGAAACGTACACGAGGGCATCGCTTGCCTTGATGTGCTTCATGTAAGCCACGAATCCTCCGATGGTCATAATCATCAATCCCACTCCCGCACCTTTCTCGCTGAAAATCTCCTGTATCACTTTGAAGAGATCGAACTCTTTCAGTCCGGTAGCGTTCTTCAGTTCGGGAATATCGAACCCCAGCAGCAATGCTAAGGTCAACATCGCCAAACCGCTGAAAAGCAGTACCGCCTGCGCATGATATTTCTTGAACAGCCAGTAGGCAGTCAGGGCAATGAATTGAATTGAAATAAGTGCTCCTATGTAAATCATGGTGTTATTTTTTGATACTGTCGATGACCGTGTTCTTATTGCCTTCGGCTGCAACATTGTCGTAAACTTCAGAGGAAACGACAAAGGGAACTCCCGGGTTTTTACTTAAGTCAATGACAGTCAATTTCGTGTTTTTACTTAAATCCAAGTCATTCAATAAATGACCGCTTAATAAAACGGTGGTTAATGCTGTGTTCTGTGTTAAGTCGAGATTGGAAAGTTTGCTGTTTTCCGGGGCATCTTTACTTGAACTAGCCCCGTAACGCAGGTATTCTAACTTCGTATTTTTGGTTAAATCCAAACTGCCGATCCAGTTAGCGTTCAAATCCAGATAAGTGAGGTTCACGAGTTTTGTGATATCTAAAGAGGTAACTTGATTGGAAACCAGTTTCAACGAGGTGATTCCCGTGAAATATTCGATACCGCTCAAGTCGGTTAATTTGGTTTCTGCCGTTTCAAGTCCGGCCTCCGTGAGTTCGGTTATAGCGCTTTTGCTTTTGGTCAGATCCAGTTCTCCCGTGTAGGCGGCGGCTTTTGTCTTGTCAATTTTATACGCTCCGTTTTCTTCTGCCACGATACCCTGATCTTTTAAACGGTAGTGCAAAAATTCGCCGAAGGCTTTATCCGGAATCGTGTAGTAATCCCCTTCTCCTGGGGTTTCCGGTTCTTTGCTCGGCTGTAATCCGGTCGCCGTATTCAATCTGTCGTACACTTCTTGCGGTATGTACAAAGTATTGCTGTTACCTTTAAAGTTTACACCCCGTAGTTTCGTGTTCTGTGACAGGTCGATACTTTCCAACTCGTGATTTGTCATGGATATCGTGTCTAATTCCACGTTGTGAGTGAGATCAATCTCGATAAGTTTGCTGTTTTCCGGGGCAGATGCGCTGCTACTGGCGTTATATAAAAGTGTTTTTAATTTCGTGTTTTGCGACAAATCCAACGAACCTATCCAGTTGTTGTTCAAATTCAATAAGGTTAGATTCACAGACTTGCTCAAATTGATGGATGTCAACTCGTTTGACGTGAGGATTAATGACGTGGCTCCCGGAAAATACTGGATGCCGTCCAAGTCTTTGATTTTCTCTTTAGCTGTCGTCAGTCCGGCTGTTTCCAATTTCGTCATGGAACTGTTACTCTTGTTGAGGTTGATCTCTCCCGTGTAGCCTTGGGATTCAACCGTGTCGATCACGTAGGAGATAACGGCGTTCCCGCTCTCGTTGGATACTTGGGAATAAACTCCGCCAACCTTCAGGTATTTTAGATATTCCCCGAAAGCATTGTCTTTGATGGCATAGAGATTCGTCCCGTCACCGGGGCCTGTTTCTGTTAATGACACGTCATCCGTTGTGCACGCTTGAAAGGCGAACAACATCGAAATAAGTGCAATGAATAGATTCTTTGTTTTCATGGTGGATTAAAATTTATAATTAAAGATTTTGCTTCATTTTACTGCAACAAATTTATCTTGGAGAGATAAACAGAACAGTAAATAATCCACTAACGAAACCATTAATTACTACTTTTCTCTGATTAATTATGCTGTTTTCGAGGCAAAAATACGTTTTCTCCACAAAATTCGGAGAATGCCCGGACGAAATTAAGATTTTAATAGTAGCTTTGAAATTCATAAACGATTTATAATTTGTCATGAGAAATTTTTATTGGATTTTTATATTGTCTTTGGGGGTTTGTGCCTGTTCCGGGAAGAAAGTTCCGGAAGGGTTTATTTACCCCTTGGGCGATCTGTTGTTCAATAAAGAGAATATTGCTTTAGGTACGACTTATGTCGGGCGGGAGTACACGGATACCGTCATGGTATATAACCCCAAGAGTAAGGCTGTTCGATTGGAAGGCTTTAATAATTTCCCTGAGTTGACTTGTCGGAAAATAGGAAGGAGCGTTCAAGACTGGCGTTTGGGAGGATATGATATTGCTTCCGGTGAGATAGATACTTTGATTATCACTTTCCGACCGGAAAATGAAATGTTGTTGGGTGAATATTATAATGTTCTCCGTTTTTTGGTTGATGGAGAAGTGGATTATTCTTTCGGCGTTGTTGCCGAAGCGGAAGTAGAGGAGAATTTTAACGAGTGGAGCGAGGAAGAAAAAGCCAAAGCTCCCCGAATAGAGGTTGATTCTTTGGAATATGATTTCGGAACGCTAAAGGAAGGTGAAGAAAAATCGATCATCATCCCTATTCGAAACACAGGCAGCGGTAGCCTTCTGCTCCGCAAAATCGAAACCACCTGCGGTTGTACCGCCGTCGTCCCCGGGCAACGTGTCATTCTCCCCGGCAAATCCACTCAACTTGACGTCGTTTTCCACTCCGCCGGAAGAATCGGCAAACAACGCAAACAAATTACGCTCTACTGCAACGATCCCCGCCGCCCCATCCTCCAATTCATAATCAAAGGTGAAGTGCGCAGGGCAAACGCGTCAAAACGCTTTTCGCCCTTTTAGTTAAAAGTTTATAAAGTCTATAAAGTTCATAAGGTTTATGGACCCTAGCGGGCGCTTTGTCCACGGCAGCATGGCTGCCGGTAAACCTTGTCCGAAGGACGCCCGTTACTTTATGAACTTTATAAACTTTAGGAGCTGAAAGCTCAACTTTATGAACCGGGCGAAAAGCGTTTTGATGCGTTTGCCCTAGTGAAGTGCGGGAGTGAGTTGGATTGTTAAATTATTTTTCGTATCTTTGCAGAACAAACAATCGAGTTCATATTGTATCTTTTAGAGCTGTGCTTTGCTCTGTCGTATTCAGGCAGGTCTTTTCATCGTCAAAATTGACTTCAAAATCAACTTATTTGTTTTAAATTTTTAATTAGACAGAGCTAGCTGTAAAGTAGCAGATATTTTATGACATTTAGAGAATTGAATATTTCGGAGCCGATATTGAAGGCTTTGGTAAATAAGAAATATGAAACGCCGACTCCCATTCAGGAACAGGCGATACCGGTCGCATTGGAGGGGCGTGATTTATTAGGTTTGGCACAAACGGGAACGGGTAAAACCGCAGCGTTCGCTATTCCCATTATTCAACAGCTTGATCAACAGATGCCCAAGAACCGGAAAAGGGAGATTCAGGCATTAATCCTTACCCCGACACGAGAATTGGCAATCCAGATAGATGAGTGTTTTCGTGATTATGCCAAATACACGAGTGTACGCCACACGGTAATATTCGGGGGAGTAAATCAACGATCACAAGTAGAACAACTTCAATCCGGGGTGGATGTTCTGGTGGCAACGCCGGGGCGTTTGCTGGATTTGATTAATCAAAAATACATTTCCCTTAGCCATATCCGTCACTTCGTCTTGGATGAAGTAGACCGGATGCTCGATATGGGTTTTGTACACGATATAAAACGATTGTTGCCTATGCTACCGAAACAAAAGCAGTGTCTTTTCTTTTCGGCAACCATGCCCGTGACAATTGCTAACCTATCCAAATCAATTCTGTACAAACCCGTTAGAATAGAGGTGGCACCCGTGTCGTCGGTCGTCGATACCATCCACCAGAGATTGTATTTCGTGGAAAAATCTCAAAAGAGCAAATTGCTTGTCGAGATTCTGGCAAAGGAAAAGAAAAAGACGGTTTTGGTCTTTTCAAGAACCAAACACGGGGCGGATAGAATTGCCCGGGTGCTGAACAAGCAGGGCATAGGCTGTGAGGCTATTCATGGTGATAAGACTCAAAACGCCAGGCAGCGTGCACTCTCGAATTTTAAATCGGGTAAAACTCGCGTGATTATTGCCACGGACATTGCCGCGAGGGGAATAGATATTGCCAATCTGGAGATTGTGATTAATTACGATTTGCCTGATATGGCGGAAACTTACGTGCACCGGATCGGACGTACCGGGCGTGCTGGGAATAGCGGGACTGCTCTGACGTTCTGTTCACAGGAAGAAAGTATCATGCTTAAAAATATACAGAAACTGACAGGAAAAGAATTGAACGCGGTATCTGTCTCCGCGTAAATATAACTATAATAATTTATAAATGCCTATGGCGATATCGTTTAGTAAAAGAGAATTAGAAAAGAAGAAACAGAGTAAGAAACTGGAAAAACAGAAACGCAAAGAGGAGCGTAAAGCAAATGCCGGTAACGGATCTTTTGAGGATATGATCGCTTATGTCGATGAAAATGGTCTTATTACCGATACCCCTCCTGATATGAATAACAAACAGGAGATTAATATAGAAGACATTGCTGTCTCTACATTAAAGAAAGAGGAAACCGAAGAAACCGTGTTGAGAGGTCGGGTGGAATATTTTAACGAGGACAGGGGATTCGGTTTTATCAAGGATGTCAATAGTACGGAAAAATATTTTTTCTATATTACCAGCGTCCAAAACCCTATTGTTGAAGGAAATATGGTTACTTTTGAGTTGGAACGCGGTCGTAAAGGCATGAATGCCGTGAGAATCGCTCTTGCAAGTTAAAGGATAACCCATTATCAATAATTAAATACCTAAATGATGAACATCTATGTATCCAATTTAAGCTATAGCACGACGAGTGAAAGCTTACAAGAATTATTTTCAGCGTATGGTAGTGTAACTTCTGCCTACATTATTACAGACCGCGAAACTAAAAGGTCACGTGGTTTCGGGTTTGTTGAAATGGCGAATGAGCCGGAGGCTCAAGAGGCTATTGCTAAATTGAATGAAACGGAATTTGAAGGAAAGACAATTAGCGTAACCGTTGCACGTCCCCGTGTTGAAAGAAGCGGCGGGAACAATCGGAGATATTAAAAAACAAGAAAGGGGTAAAAGTCATTTTAGCTTCTTCCCGTCTACGCCGTACCCCCTCTATAAACAGAGGGGGAGCTTGGTTACTCGCCGTTTTTGGAAAGATTCACCAGCTCCTCCTCTGTTTATAGAGGAGGTGGCTGCGAAGCAGACGGAGGAGTTTTTGAAGAAAAGGGGTTTTTACCCCTTTCTTGTTTTTAATTCATATCCTCTTTTCCCATCTTCAGGAAACGCCATACCTCTCAGGAATCCAACCATTCGGTTGCCGGGGTGTAAGTGTAATGTTCCAGTTTTTCCAGCAACAAGTTGACTTTGTCTATCAATGTTCTGCTATTTTTCAACAACAAACTCATGTTTTCATCTGTCATACTTTTTTCTTTCATATCTTTTGTTTTTTAATTTGTACATACAATATTACTGCTTAAATAAAAAAAGTTAATAGAGTATTTCGTGTGAAATCTCCGGTAAAATTGTCGTTTATTTATATCTTTGTTTTTGCTAAAATAAAGGAACGATATGGAGTTACGGACTGCAAATGTTACGAGGTATATCATGCCCTTGCGTGAAGGCGGCTCTTTGCCGGCATTGGCGGAAGCGGATGATGAATTCAAATACGTGGTGAAATTCCGGGGTGCAGGTCACGGGGCAAAAGCTTTGATCGCTGAACTGATCGGGGGAGAGGTGGCTCGTGCTTTGGGATTACGGGTGCCCGAGATCGTGTTTCTTCAACTGGACGAAGCATTCGGGCAGGCGGAAGGCGACGAGGAGATACAGGATTTGCTGAAAGCGAGCCGGGGATTAAACTTGGGGCTTCATTTCTTGTCGGGGGCATTAGGGTTCGATCCCACGGTGAATATAATTGATCCCGAATTGGCATCGAAAATTGTTTGGTTGGATGCCTTGCTCACGAATATCGACCGCACGATACGAAATACCAATTTGTTGATGTGGCACAAGGAACTTTGGTTGATAGACCACGGTTCATCACTTTATTTTCATTACTCGTGGGTGAATTGGGAAAAACACGTCTTGAGTCCTTTCGGGCAGGTAAAAGATCATGTCTTGTTGCCTCGGGCGAGCCGGTTGGTGGAAGTGGATGCCGGACTGAAAGCCTTGCTCACGCCGGAAAAAATACGGGAGATTGTCCATTTGATTCCCGACGAATGGTTGAATTGGGAAGATTTCGGCGTATTGCCTTCGGAGGTTAAAGATACTTACGTGCGTTTCCTTGTGGAGCGGGTAGCAAATTCGGAAATATTTATAAAAGAAGCTCAACATGCCAGAGAAATACTTGTATGAATATGCGGTCATCCGGGTTGTGCCCCGGGTGGAACGGGAAGAATTTGTGAACGTGGGAATCATTTTGTTTTCCAAACGGAAAAAATACCTCAAGGCAAAATATATCCTGCACGAGGATAAATTGAGAACGCTTTTTCCGGAGGCGGAGGTTGAGGTGATAGAAAATAATCTGCGTGTTTTCGATCGTATCTGTTCCGGTGCGAAAGAGGGCGGTCCTATTGCCGAATTTGAAATTCCCGAACGTTTCCGTTGGCTTACCGCCGTCCGGAGTACTTCAATACAGACCTCCCGTCCTCATCCCGGTTTCTCTGCCGACCTTGACGTGACGTTCGAGAAACTGTTTCGGGAATTAGTGTTGTGATTTTTGTTATAAAAATGCAAACAAATTTGTTTGCATTTTCGTATCTTTGTAAAAAGAATTATGGTGCATAAAATTGACATATTAAAAGGAATTCATCCGGGAAAGATCATTAGCCGAGATTTAAAAAAGAAAAATCTCAGCCAGCGTTCTTTCGCTGCTTCTATTGGTGTTCATAGTCAAACTCTTAATGCTATAATTAACGGGCGGCGGCAACTGACAATTGAATTATCTCTTAAGATAGAACAGGCATTGGGATACGAAGATGGATTCTTATATGCTCTTCAGGCGTATTATTTAGTAATAGAATTTAAGAATAAGGAATTAAGTCGGTCTGTATCTGGAATTCCCAATATCCGAAAGTCTTTGTTTTGGGACGTAGATTTTGATTCGATAGACTGGGGTAAATACAAAAAAGCCGTAATACAAAGGGTTTTAGAACGAGGAAATAAAGCAGAGAAGAAAGAAATAGCACGTTTCTATAATATAGAGGTTACTGAACTTGAAGGTTACAAATCGAACAATTATTATCGGATTACTAAAACGAAACATTCTAATGACAGTATTACATTATGAAACGGTAAAACCATATTTGAAGGAAATTCTTGATATGCTGATGGCGGAAGAATTGTTTAACCCGTTTCGTTTGGTTGGTGGAACTAATCTCAGTTTGCGATTTGGTCATCGTATTTCAGAAGATATTGATTTATTCACAGATGTAGAATACGGTAGTCTAAATTACCGGAATTTTGAATCTTATCTTCGTGCTAGATTTCCATATTATGAATCCACGGATACAACTTCGGTAGTGGGAAATGGCAGATCATATTATATAGGGTTGTCTGCTGATAATTATATAAAACTTGATCTGATGTACACGGATTCTTTTATAAATGAGATTGAAATCATTGACAATATACGTATGGCTAGCCTAAGTGATATTATTGCGATGAAAATGAATGTGGTGTCTCGCGGTGGACGAAAAAAGGATTTTTGGGATTTACATCTTTTGCTTGCTAGATTTCCACTATCTGAAATGTTTGCTTTTCATGAGAAAAGGCATCCGTGGGAACATGAGCCCAAAGAGTTGTTACGATTGTTCACTGATTTTAGTGTTGCGGATGAATTTCCTGATCCTATATGTTTGCTTGGTAAAAATTGGGATGATATAAAACTTGACCTAATTGAGATTGCTGATGAATATGTGGAAAAATAAGGTTCTCATGTATTCTTTAATGGTTTTGATTTTAGTATAAACTTGTCATTGTTTTGCAAATCCACTTTTAACAAGTGGATTTGCAAGAAATGCAGATTGTTTAATACGTGTTCTTCGTTAAAATTTCTTCGCTTCCAATGTTGCCTCGATGTCCGTTTTGCTGAAAAATACTTTGCCTCCTAAACGCCGGAAGGGGAGGATATTTTTGTTACAATAAACTTGTAATGTTCGGGGGCATATTTTCAGAATGCGACAGACATCGTTGCCGTCCAGCCATTCTGTAGTCGGGGCTATCGTTTGTTGGTCCACTCGGTTGAGCAATATTTCCACTTGGTTCAATAACGTGTGGTTACATTCCAGTAACACGTGGAGTTGATACTCGATGTCAATATATTTTTCCATAATATTGTAGATTTGTGGTTAGTGAAAAGGAAGGGAAGTTATTTTTTTCTCTGTTCTCGTTGCTCTGCGTAATCGAGGTACTGCTCCCGCAGTTTGTCCACGTATTTAAGCGGGTTGTAACGCCCGAGAGATTGGTGTATCCTATCTTCGAAATTATTGGCGCATTTCCGGTTCATCATGGCCGAGAAGTATCCTGCGAAAGCCTTTTTCGTGACACCGGGAGTGATGCCTTTCACCGCACCGGAATGCCATAGGAAATTGATTAATTCGTTCAAGTCTATTTCGGTACCTTCAAGCATGAAATCGGATGGACGGAAAGAGGTCGTGACGAGCAGGCTGGCTTTAGTTCTTTCGAAAGACTCTCGTTGCTAGGTGAGAAACCGGTCAAGATATTTCCGGTGGTCATTTGACAAATCCTGTAAAGACACGAGCTCGTTTCTTTTGGTGATTAATAAATGGCGGTGAATGCCGTTGATATTCTTTCCCGTGAACAGACTCTCCACGTGAAGGCAATAATTGTACGCTAACTTGCGCCAGTGATTGGTGTGTGTGCGGTTGAGGACGATCTTTACAGCAAGGGGCAATAACTCGATTTCCAGTCCAAGGAGGTAAAGTTGGTAATCTGCGAAATTGTCGGCACGATTGAAGGTGACGGGGTGATAGGGATCATCGGTGATTTCCACTCGAGCTTTACTTAATTCTGTTATATACTTTTTAATGGTTTTGGTGTTCATCATAGTTGGAAATGTTTATCGTTTGAAAATTGATAAAAGTTCTCGTTACTGAAAAAGCAGTACAAATGAGAAGGAAGCGATACTCCGGCGGGAAGACGGAAGGTGTAGTTTTCGTCGGCACGGCAAACAGTTGTTGCGATATATAAGGGAAGGAATGAGGTTTTCTCTTCAATTAGGATAATCAGTAATTGGTCGGTGTGTGAGGAAGATGCTGTATCGGGGTTACATGTTCAGTGCAAGGTGAAATTGCCGTCGGACATGGTTTTCAAGTTTAAATTCTCCGCTTGTTGCCGGACGCCTTCGCTGAAATGCAATTGCGAGTAATCCGCCACGAATCCGTCGCCCCGGAATGCGTGGATGTTCCGTTTCAAGAACAGGTTATACCCTGACATGGGTAAACCGATAGCGGCAATCCGCCAGATCCGGCGAATCTTTCATTCGCTGATAGAGGACGGTAACAGCTTTCAACTTTCCTCGTTGTTGCAACTGTTCTTCGCTTTGGGCATCGTGATACGTGCCGGGTAGGAGGCTGGCAAACTTCTTCCCGTAACGCTCCACCACGGATACCCCTCCGATCTTACCGGAAAGGGTTTGTACAAAATCAGAATCAATTTCTGCCATAGTTTTGTTATTTAGTAAGACAATGTTCTTCTCCAGTCAGACTGATATGACTGTATAGCCTCTATTCAGTCTGAAAAGAAGAAATAAAATAGATTCACACATGTTACAAACTTGTTTTCATTCGAATGTCAAGCGACTTTATATCAAGTCTATTTCGACTTTATAGGCTTAACATTCCTTGTCAAACGCCGGGAAAACAAGGATTATTTTTGTGAAGGGGTAGAGGAGGGCATTAGTGAAAGTGCCCTCCTGACACGCAACGATGACTTATTTCACGATGATGGTGAAACAATCATTTACGTCTTTCGAGTACCCCTCGTTCGAGAAATTTAAGGAGATCACGTAACGTCCGACGGGAATATCATGTTCAATAGGAACCTCGAATATTCCATTACCTCTAACAGTTAGGCAATCCGCTAATTTATTAGCATCGCCATTCGTTGTTTTGATTTCTTTCACGGTAACATAAATCTGTTGAGTTCCTTGAATGCCTTCGATAGGTACGCTTACCCATGGTTGTTTCCACTTTAACCGATAATAATCTTCTCCTTCTCCTCCCATACCTTCATAAGTAGGTTCGATTCCCCATTCGAGAATTTCTTCAGGTGGTATCCCCATGTTGATTAAATCGTAATATTCCGGGTTCGACCAAATACCCCAACTTGGAGGTGTAATATCTAAATCTTTTTTTACAATCATTGAATCGGTTTCATAACTGGCATTTTCTGTCAATAAATAGCCTATGGTTACATCTTGACACCCGACTCCAAGCCAAGTAACCATGGCAATAATCGTCAATATAATTATATTCTTCATAGTTTTAATTTTTTAATACCTCCATTATATTCTTCCCAAATCGTAATTATAATTCAATGCATGAACTACTCCATTCAGAGGTTGAATGTCTGGGGTGGCGAGAGGAACCATTGTTGCTTTTGTAAAAGAATAAATGTACATGGTCTCGGGACCTAAATCAGGAACTCCGCCATAAGCCGATTTATCTCGATAAATTCGTAAATGACTGCCGCCTAAAGTTTCAACATCCGTTCCTCCGTCTTGTAATTCGTCGTCAATCATATAGTCTACATTACGGTATGCAAAGTCGGCTTTCAAGTATTTTTTGTTCAACACGTGGCATAGCACGATTGCTTTACAATCCTTTATACTCATCTCGTCCACTGATTCCATACCGTTATTCCATAAATGTCGTAATATAGTGTAACTCGGGGGAGCAAAGAAAGTAATCTCTTTGTAATTCGAGTCTTTTCCCTCGAACATATCGGTTAATCCTGCCCGTTCTATCAATTTTACGGTTAATTCCCAGTTATATGTATCTTTTCGTAAATACTCCATGATAGAACAATCATGATAAGGGCTGGAAACCCCGCTGTCATACCAATCTTGTGCGGTACAAGAAGACAGGAAGATTGCGGCACTAATACAAACAAATATATTATATATTTTTTTCATAAAATTCAATTTAATAGATTTACGTTGTTCCATTTACATTCTTCGTTGCCAATATATATTTTGCCTTAACAAGGGGTTATCCCAAAAATTTGAACTTTGAAGGGCACCAAAGAATACACCGTCAATAATATCTTGGGCGCTTACGTTACGAAAACCGCCATATAATTCCGTTTTGTAGTATTCATTGCGTAACACGTCAAACCAACGTCCACCCTCTATCAGGAATTCTTTTTCCCGTTCTTTGAATATTGTATAACGCAAGTTACCGCCATACTCGGATGCATCATATAATTTTGCTTTTGCACGAGTCCGGATCGTGTTCAGGTCGTCTATCGCACCTTGCAGGTAACTGCCACCTAATCTAGCCCGGCATTCAGCTCTCAATAGAATAATATCGGCTAATCGCCACCAGATTTTATTAGCGTCGAAATTGATAAATTCTCCGCCGCCCGCCCCTCCGTCCGTGGAAACATAGGCTTTACGGTGTTTGTAAGGGTAAGCGTATCCGCCTGTTATATCAATATCCACGGAATCACGCATATATTCATACCGATAAAACCAAGCATCTCGTCTTAAATCGTCTTTGGAGAACATTTTTTCAACGGTTTCATTCGTGATTCGGAATCTCATGTATTGTATATTAGCCATTGTTGCCCCCGTAACCACCGGATAGCCTTGATAAAATACTGCCATATCGGTTGAAGCTAGACGTTGATCCCATTTTGTCTGAGCCAATTCATCCCAATAATTTCGGAAAATACTCTCGAAAACACTCTCCTTTGAACCACCCATGAAGGTTGTTTCACACATGTCTTCCGGGGCATCCGCTAGTTTATAAATATCTTCCCGCTTGATGATGTCCGTGCAAGCTTGTTCCGCTATTTTCCACAGTTCCTGTTCATCATAATTTCGGTCTTCCGGTTTTGCCATGTATTTACAACCGGCTTTCCATGCGCACAAATGGGCTAACAAGGCATTTGCCGCACCTTTGCATGGACGGGCACGATGAGTTACAGCATTGCCGTTTGCGTCCGTTAATTTGTCCCATTCGGGGAGAAGTTGTACCGCTTCTTTAGCTAATTCAATGGCGTAATCTATTACTTTTATCCAAGAGATTTGCCCTTGTGGGGTGGTTTCCACTTCGTCACGAATCAAGACGCAATCTCCGCATAGACGAACGATATGCAAGTAAGCAAATGCTTTAAAGAAGTAGATTTGTCCCCTGTAAAAATCGCGTCTTTCTTTTGGCATGTCAATTTTATCAATATAAGGTAATGGTACATTAGCGTATGAGATTACACGATAAAACCAATCCCAATCTACAATATACATAAAGGGTTCATGTTCTTGTAATAGTGACGATGAACCTTCTTCAATGTAATCCGAATATTCTCCATTGGGGGCAAGGTCTTGACCAACGCATTCATTGCGTACAGAGGCTTCCGCACCCATTACGCCAATCTCTAGTTCTCGTTCTGTTTCAAAAACATTCATGAATGTGACAGAGTTTTCCGGGCTCATGTCCAAGGAATCCACGCAAGCCGTGCAATTCAACAAAAATGTGAAGAGGAATAAATAATATATGTGTTTCATGGTTTAGAATTTTATCGTTAAACCTAAAGTAAACTTGCGAGCCAATGGATAGGGTAATGCTCCATTGTTTCCATCTATTCCGGAGCGAATATCCACCGTTTCCGGTTCTATACCGGAATAGTTTGTCCACGTGAACAAGTTTTCTCCACTGGCAAAGAAACGTAATTCTGAAAGCCCACAACGTTTGATCCAATTTTGGGGGAGCGAATAGCCTAAAGTTACGGTCTTTAGCTTTAACCAGTTTACTTTTTCTACGTCATCCTTAACGCTACCCCAGTTGTGGTCAGCATTTCCTTGCCACATGGGGAAATCTGATTTATCTCCGTTTTTTTCCCAGAAAGTTACTTTATTTAAATTCATTGCGATAGCGGGGTATTCACCGGGCATGCCCAAACATCTTTTAGATATATAATTTATCATATGTCGTCCTAATTGATAGGATATCAGCATATTCAAATCAAAATTTTTCCAACGTACTTCATTCACAATTCCTCCGCTTATCTCGGGTAAGGCACTGCCACAATATACTCGGTCTTCAAAACCGATTTGTCCGTCACCGTTCACATCAATGAACTTGTAATCCCCGGGTTTGAAATAAGTACTATTACCTTCATCTCCTCCTAGATAATGACTTACACCAACAGAATTATAGAACACGGGCATTTCATCTTGTGAATTTATATAGCCGTCTGTTTTAGGTAAATAAATTCCGTTTAAAGCTTTTCCTATAATTCGTTCGGCTCCGTCATCTTTTCCGTTCGTGGATTTTTTGAAGCGATTCCAGTTTTTGGCAGCGTTGATAGAAATTTTCCAATACAGCTCGGGACGTCGGAATATCTCGTAACGAACCATTAGTTCTATACCTTCGTTTGAAATTGTTTTTGCATTTTGCCATTGGGAATCATATCGTTGATAAGAGCCTGTGGGTAAATTGATTCTATCAAGTAATTTGTCTGTAAGCCGATAATAATAATCAACCGTAAATCCTAAGCGATAGTCAAAAAAATCCAAGTCAGTCCCAAAATCATATTGGTCGGTTTCTTCCCAACTTAATTTATCATTATATAGTCCTCCAAACCATTGGGGACGAATCATTCCGTTACCCATGTAAGGAATATCCGTGACAAAGATTCCTAATGCTAAATAGTTTTGTGCGAAATGCATACCAGAACGTCCCCAACTTGCACGTATTTTACCGAAAGAGAACCATGCTAAGTGTTCTTTTATCCAGTTTTCTTCAGAAAAATTCCATCCTGCTGCGATAGAGGGGAAAGTTCCCCAACGGTTGTTTTTTCCAAATGTGGAACTTCCGTCCCTGCGAATGCTAAATGAAAGTAGATATTTATCTCGGAAACCGTATTCCAAACGGGCAAAATAAGAGAGTAAACATTTTTCTTGCATGTCGGATTGGTAATTTTTGAAAGCGATTGGACGAGATTCGCCACCTCCCCAATCTTCATACCCGATATCCGGCATTCCATCCGGGGCATAATATATTTTATCACTTGGTGAATTTTGGGCGTATCCTCCGTTGTATTCCTCTTGATCATACTGGTAAGAGAAACCGGCTACAAAGTCAACATGATGGTCTTCATGAATTACTTTTTTGTATGTCAATAAATTTTCATTTAGTACCATGAGATTTATCCCCGTTTCCCCGATGCTTTTAGAATAACCGGAATAGCTTAAGTTTGCCGGTTGGAAATAGTTTCGACGGTCAATGACATAATCTGCAGCCAAGGAAGAAGAAATATTCAATCCCTCTATGATTTCGTAACCTAATTTCATGTTCGTTCTTAAGCGTACGGAACGATTGTTTTCTTTTGTACCTTTGTATGCGTTTAGGGCTTGCTCCCACACGATGGAACCTTCTCCTGGCAATAAGGATGATAATTGATAGGGTTCTCCCGGGACTGTTTCTATTGGGACTGCATTTCCCGAATAAGCTAAATTTTCAGAAGCATTTGAACTTGCTCGTTTTTTTCGTGTGATAGAAGCGTTAAAACGTAAATCTACAGTCAATTTTTTTACCGGATTCACATTTAAATTGGCATTTAGATCAATTCTCCGGTATCCTGTGCCCTTATAAATACCTGTTTCATCGTATAAACCTAATCCGATGGCGTAAGTTGTTCTCGTTGTACCTCCATACGTTTGAATGTTTGCATTTGTAATTTTACCGGTTTCAAAATACATTTTGAAAAAATTCGTGGAATTGTTGTAAAAAGGATTTAAACTATCTTGAAACATCGTGCCATTTCCTGTTCCCCAATATTCCGTGTTTGGAATCCAATTTTTATCTAATGTGGCTCCTTGTGTATTGTGTTCGTATTGTTCCTTTAAAGAAGTCGGGTATTTCCAGCGATTGGTTTCTTTATCTAAATATGCACGATAATACTTTCTATTGGCAGCCAAACGAAAGGCTCGTTCTGCTCGTCCTGACGTTAAATCGGGATAACGTGGCAGAATGCTCCATGATTGGGAAAAATTGACAGAAAATGTAGCATCTTGATCTTTCAATCCTTTTTTCGTGGTAACAATAATTACTCCGTTTGCTGCACGTGAACCATAAATTGCCGCAGAGGAAGCATCTTTTAATACTTGAATTGATTCGATCATATCCGGGTTTAAATCAGCCAATAAGTTTGCTCCCGTGATAGGTGAAGTAAAAGAGTTTAACGGCATCCCGTCCACCACCCATAAAGGATTGGAAAAACGACGTTTTTGTTCGACATCTAATGAGTTGTAACCTCGGATTGTGACTGCAATATCGCCTCCTCCCGGTGCTCCGGAGATATTGGTTATATCCATACCGGCTACCCGTCCTTGTAATAGGTTAGCAATACTTGATGTCGGAATTCCTTTTATTTCATCAGCCTTTATGGTTGACACTGCGCCTGTCATTTTTCTTTTCGTGGTATTTCCATAGGCAACAACGACAGTTTCGTCCAACATTTGTATGTCTTCCTCTAGGGTGATGCGGAGGGTATCTGTTTTTCCCGTGAAGTTGATGATTTGTGTTTTGAAACCCACGAAAGAAAATTCTAAAGAGCCTTTGGTTGTTGGAAGTTGTAAAGAAAACCAACCTTTATTGTTTGTTGCTGTTCCAATGCTCGTGTTAGCTAGTTTTATAGTTACTCCCGGCATCGGTTCTTTTTTCTTGTCATAAACCCAACCTTTTAACGTGATAGATTTTTTTTCGTCCTGTGTATTGGCTTTGAGTTTGATAACAATAGCGTTATTTAGAACGACGTATTCCAAGTTCGTGTTCTCCAAGCATTTTTGTAGAATCTTTTCTATGTCTACATCGGTTTCATTAAGCGTGATGCCTTTCACGGGTGCAATGTCCGTATCATTGTACATGAAGGTGAAGTGGCTTTGTTGCTTTAACTCCCAGATTACCTCTTCCAAGGTGGCATTTTTCTTCTTGATCGTGACGGTTTGTGCGTTCGCCCCGGCAAAGGTTTGTATCACGAAACACGTGAGTAATAGTAATGTCAATTTCATACATCTAATCATTTTTCGCGTATTTCCCCCGGAGGGAAAAACGCTTTTCCATCTTTTTTTCATAACTTTGTTCAGTTAATTAATGACTAATTAATTCCTAGGATCGGGAAATGTTGGAGCAGGCCCCGATCCTTTTCTTGTTATCGGGTTTGAACGGTAATCGTGTTTGCCTTCCGGACGGCAAGCACTTTCCCGCTCTCGTTGATAATTTCCAGTAAGTTGTCGATTTCTTCGTATTTATCCAGATTCGCCGAAATTTTTATCTCTTTCGCTTCCGGGTTGGTGTAGAAGATTGTCATCCCGTACCAACGAGCCACCTCGTTCATCACGTCTTCCAAACGTTGGTTGCGGAAGACAAACATCCCTTTCACCCATCCCGTGTATAAGTCTGTGTCCACTTTTTGGACGGAAGTTTCTCCGGTTATCCTATCCAGACGGAATTGCTCCGAGGGTTTCAACAACACTTTCGATTTGTCGGTGTAAGCCCAAACGGAACCTTCCACCAGCGTGGTATGCACGATGTCTTCGGTGGGATAAGATTTTACATTGAAACACGTTCCCGTCACTTGTACTTTCATGCCCTTCGTGTTTACTATGAAAGGCCATCCTTCGGCATGCACGACTTGGAAGAATCCTTCTCCTTCGAGAAACACCTCTCGCGGTTTCCCTTCCTCGAATTGTTCGGGAAAGCGTAATTTCGATTCGCAGTTCAACCATATTCGAGTCCCGTCGGTAAGTGTCACTCCATAGTCTGTTCCTGCCGGGATTTGTATCGTGTGGTAGGAAGGAAGTATTATCTGTGAATCCCGAACCTGTTGATGTTGTGAACCTGCCGGGCTATTTGTTTGATAGGCAAGTAAATTCGAGGAGTCGTTCACGATCTGTGTACCTTGAGGTGTTTCCAAGTGAATCTCCGTTTGAGTCAGATCGTAGACTTGTCCCGATGCGGTTGTCAATATGGCACCTTGTTTACCCTTGTGTACTTCTTCTGCCACTTGAATCGTTTTCTGTTTTGTAAAATGCTGTTTTAGCATCAATCCTCCCGCCACGCTCAGCAACACGCCCGTGCATGCAACCACGGATAGCCACGCTCTCCTTCCAACTCGGTGTTGCCGTATCGTTCGACTCCTTTGTGAAGTCATATTCTTTTCTTGTACCTTTTGCCGGAACTTCTTCCACTCCTCGCTCACCACGATCTGCCGCCCGTACTCCTCGCGTAAAAACGCCTCTCGATTCAAGATTACCTCCTCGAACAATTCTTTGTTCTCTTTGATAAGTAGCCACTCTATAAACTTTTCGTCCAACAACTTCTCCGGCTCCCTCAAATGAGAAAGAATAAATTCTATTCTATCGTATTTTTCGTCCATTTTCAGCTTTTTTCTTCTTGTTTTCTTATATCACAGATTCATCTCGAAAATGGGTGAGAAAAAAATGAACTTTTTTTAATTTTTTTTCGTCGAACTTATCCCCGGGAATTTGAAACATGACCTAATACTTTTATTTACACCAATCTAACGCAATAAAAAAAGAGGGCGTATTTCCCGTTTGCTTTCCCGTTCGCCCTCTTAACAAATTCGAATTGTCGCACAAATGTAATAAATTATTTCAATATTAGAATAAAATGCGTGATTTTGAAATGTTTTTTTGGTGGGAATATGATTTTGAATTGAAATTTCGGGATGTGAATTTTTCTGATAGTTGTAGACTCGTTAATGGATTAGGAAGATTTGGCTATTTCCTTTATTATTCGATTAAAATCATTTTTCGTGGAAAAATGTGGTGTTTATATTTTTTTGTATATATTTGTAAAACAGTGATGATGTATTAAGGTATGTTTATTTTATTTCAAAAGTAGCATGAATAGAGAGGATTATTTATCTCAGATGAAGGCACTTGAGGATATTATTATTGATGCTCGTTCGCAACAAGATACTTTGAGGCAGCAGTATATAGATGCCAATAAGAAGTTTGATGTAAATGAGAGGATCAGGATAATTACTCCCGGTTTTAGAAGAGTTACTCCGGATGAACAAGGAAGAACGCGTATTCCCGAAGATGTGAGGTATGCTTATGTAGAAGGATACACGATAGACAGTCAGGGGAAAATAACGTATTTACTGGCGAAGGAGACAACGACTCATCGGAAAGCGGTAGCAAAGACTTCTTACACGGAGTTTGATATTCTTGAAAAGATAGATCCGGAAGCACTTCCGGTTTTGTAAAAGAGGGGAATATCCCGGTGCATAAAAAAAAGAGCGATAAGTGAAAAACTTACCGCTCCCGGTATGTTATGCGGTTAATGTCCGCTTCGTTGGCGTTTCTTTTCCATCGCGATACTGATTATGAATGGGATGGAGAAGAATACCACGGTTCCTATGACGACAAGTCCGGTATACATTGCCGGGCTGCCGACAGGTAGTTGGGATGGTGGGAAGAAGGTGACAGCGAAGGAGAATAGTACTGCAAGAAAGCCTATGCCCGCTATAAGCCACATTCCCAGATTTCCTCCCGGTACCCGGTAACTACGGGGAAGGTCGGGTTGCGTGTACCTCAGCTTAATGCCGGAGGCGTACATCATCATGTACATAAGTAAGTACAATCCGATCGTGAGGGCGCTCAACAGGAAGAATGCAACGCTGACGTCGTCCATGATCATGTAAAGTGAAGATAGAACGGAAACGATACATCCTTGTATGATAAGGATGTTAATTTGTATCCCGTTTTTATTGGTTTTCTTCAGTAAATCGGGAAGTTGTCCGTCTTTTGCTGTCCAGAGTAGACCGCGGCTGGGGCCGGATATCCATGACATAACTCCGGCGAGAGCCCCGAAAGCGACAAGGAGTCCCATCACGTTGGATAGCCAGCCGACATGGTAATGGTCGAACAATTGTTGGAAGGTGGTAAATAATCCCGATTGAAGGTTTATCTGGTCATAAGGGGTGACGATTGCCACTGCCAAAGCTCCTAGGGTAAACAATGCGAAAGAGATCAATGCCGCGAGGAACATGGCGGCCGGGAATTGTTTTTGAGGGTTTTGTAATTCTTGGGCGTGTACGGCGTGTACTTCAACTCCGGCAAAAAGAAGTAATATTCCTGCAAGGAAAGCGATATCGCTCATTCCCGTGATGTGAGGGAACAGACGGGGATGCACGTGATGTGCGGCGTCTATATTTACAACTTCCGAAACGGTGGCCGGCACGTGTTCCAGAGCTATCGGGTTTTTATCAACCATCCAGATGATAGCCATAACGATGACGACGATTCCGGGTAATACCGTTCCGATCAAGAAGCCTTGGCTGGTGAGCTTGGATACGGTGGAAGTCCCCTTGAGGGTTACCCACGTGGCAAACCAGTACATGATGATAGAGAATAATCCGACAAACATTCCGTTCTGTGCCAGATCGGGTTTGCCTATCATGTACGCGATGGATGCGGCGGCAAAACCGAGGACGGTAGGATACCAAACCACGTTCTGTATCCATTGCAGGAAGATAGCGGCAAATCCCATCCGTTGGTTGAAAGCTTCTTTTACCCACGTGTAGACGCCTCCTCCTTTGGAGGCGAAAGCACTACCTAATTCCGCTCCAACAAGGGCGGCGGGAATAAGAAACAGGAAGGTGGCAAAGAATATATAGAAGAACATGGTAAGTTCTTCTTGTGCCATCATTGGTAAACCTCGCAGGCTGATTACCGCGGCGGCGGTCATTAGCGCGAGTTGAGTTGTAGTGATGTTCTTAGTTGGTTTAGTCATAACGAAAAATTTAAAATGAGATATGTTTTCCTCCGTTTTTATTTAATATTTTTCGTTGTAACGTGGAGAGAAGAAGATTTGTTATGTAAATTTCTAATAATTTGATTATCGTTGATAGCCCTCCGGTGTGCTATCGTTGTGCAAAGAGTCTTCGTGAACGAGAAGAAGTAATAGCAGAGAAGAGGGAAACTCGTCACGTAATATATTTAATCCGGTGGTTACGTGTGTTTTAACGGTGTTGACCGAGATGTTAAGTTCTTCCGCTATTTCTTTATATTTTTTGCATTCTATAAAGCATAATTTCATCACCCGCGAGCAACGTTCCGGAAGTTGGTCTATTCGTTTTATGATACGGTTGATGAGTTCATCCCGATCGGAAGGCTCGGATAGGGTATATACCGGTTCCTCGACAAGTGCCTGTTGTGCGTGGGCGTCCTCTACTTTCCGGTGTGCCAAGTAATTGATTGCCCTGTTGCGGGTAAGGCTGAACAGGTAAGGCAGGATAGGACGGGAAAAGTCTATTTCTTCCCGGTGACTCCACAAGCTGAGAAATACGTCATGAACGATATCTTTCGAGGCGTCCGGATCGTTCACGAAAGTAGTAGCGTGGGTACATAGCGTTGCAAAGTGCTGTTTGAAGATATCTTCAAACCCGGTACACATCGATTCTTTGTTTTTCACGCGTTCCATAATCCAACTTTGATTGTTGCAAAGGTAGGAAAATTTATTAATTTTGGCATTCAAATTTCAATATATGGAATGGTTGAATAGTTTATTTGTAGAACACTCTGTTATTCAGGCGGTAATCGTGATATCGCTGGTTTCGGCAGTGGGATTGGCTTTAGGGAAAATCAGTATCTGGGGAGTATCGTTAGGGGTGACGTTCGTGTTCTTTGCCGGTATTATGGCAGGCCATTTCGGTCTCACGATTGATCCGCAGATGTTGAATTACGCCGAGAGTTTCGGGTTGATTATTTTCGTGTACGCTCTCGGTTTGCAGGTGGGACCCGGTTTTTTCTCGTCATTGGGAAAGGGCGGTTTGAAGTTGAATATACTGGCAATGGTCGTGGTGGCTCTCGGGGTAATGCTGACTTTGGGTTTTCATTGGACGACGGGGGTATCTTTGCCGGACATGGTAGGTATTCTCAGCGGTGCGGTGACAAATACCCCGGCGTTGGGTGCGGCGCAACAGACGTTGAAGCAGATGGGAGATCCGACGATGACTCCTTCCGATATAGCGTTGGGATGTGCGGTGGCTTATCCGTTGGGGGTAGTCGGGGTGATTCTTGCAGTGATTTTCGTGCGTAAACTTTTTGCCTCGAATATCTTTTTCAAGAAATCGAATGATGATAAGCATAAGAAGACGATTGTTGTGGGGTTGAACGTGAGCAATCCCGGCGTGGAGGGCAAGACAATTAAAGATATAGCGCGAATGGCGTCGAAGAGATTCGTGATTTCCCGTTTGTGGCGTGACGGGAAGGTAGTCATTCCGGCTTCCGACACGGTAGTGCAGCTTGGCGATCGTTTGCTGGTTATTATCACGGAAAGTGATGTTGACGCTTTGTCGGGAATGATTGGTGAGCGGGACACGACGGATTGGAATCAGGAGGATATCGACTGGAATGCCGTGGATAACCAACTCGTGTCGCATCGTATCGTGATTACACGTCCCGATATTAACGGGAAGCGGTTGGGGACATTGCGCCTACGGAACGAGTTCGGGATTAACGTGACTCGTATTTACCGAGCGGGAATCGTGCTTTTGCCGACACCTGATCTTGTCTTGCAGTTGGGCGACCGTTTGAACGTGGTTGGCGAGGAGGCTGCTATTGCCCGGGTGGGGGAAGCTGTGGGTGATGCCGTGAAAGACCTTGACGAACCTAATCTTGTGGCGGTGTTTATCGGTATGGTATTCGGTTTGTTGCTCGGTTCAATACCTTTGGCTATTCCCGGTATCAGTTTTCCGGTGAAGTTGGGATTGGCGGGAGGTCCGATTATAATGGGTATTCTGGTCGGTGCTTTCGGTCCTCGGATACATATGATTACTTACACGACGATTAGCGCGAACTTGATGTTGCGGGCTTTGGGACTTTCGATGTATCTCGCTTGTCTTGGGCTGGATGCCGGTACGCATTTCTTCGAAACGGTTTTTCGTCCGGAAGGAGCATTGTGGGTGGCTCTCGGTTTTGCTATCACGGTGGTTCCTGTCGTGCTTGTGGCGGCTGTGGCAATCAAGTGGATGAAGATTGATTTCGGTTCGGTGGCGGGAATGTTGTGCGGGAGTATGTCTAACCCGATGGCGTTGAATTATGTAAACACGACCGTGGATAATGATTCTCCTTCCGTGGCATACGCGACAGTTTACCCGTTGACGATGTTCGTACGGGTAATTCTGGCGCAGGTGATTTTGATGTTGTTTCTTTGAGTGTAGGCTTGTGAACTTTTATTTTCAGAGGCAGAAGTCGCTTTTTTCCCATTCGATGGAGCATCCTGTGATTGGGACGGCGCCTTTGTCAGTGATATCGAGCAGTTCATCTTCCATTTCATAGTAGGCGAAGCCGGCTCCTATGACTAGCTTTTTGTAGATTTCGTTTATGTCGATAGCTTTCGGCACGAGTTTTCCTTGCCTTATGGATACAGGGGTGAGTTTTTGTCCTTTTACCCCGATTTTTATTCTTCCGCCGATAAACAGGATATGCCAACCGTCCACCACGGGCAGGTCTTGCGTGGGATATAGCACGTGTTTTCCTTTTGTGCTGGTAAAGGTGATTTTTGCCGGACGTATTTCACGATTTTTCCCGAATATTTTACTGGCGAGAGTACCCTGTCTGGTCATTTCGTCTATGGTATATTTAAATTCATCAATGAGGTCGGGCATGAGCATGTAAAGTTCTTTCTGCGGGTCTTCGTCCCATTCATCGAGTTTCATTTCCAATATTAGAGCAAGAGCCATGAGAGCCTCTGGTGCCACGTGGAGGGTAATATCTTTTCTTTTCATAGCTGTATGTTTTATATTTTCCTTCTTGATCATTTGTATTTATAGCCGGGAAGTAAGTTACGCGAATATTTTATAAAAAACAACGAATTGTTTCATTTTTCTCCTTGCGGACGGTAGGTAGACACGGGAACAGGCAAAGATTTTATGGAGATCCTATAATAATGTCAAAAAAAAGTTTACCCTTGGTATGGAATTTGGTGATCTAATACTTTATATGCCTGTCATTTGAAACATAGAAGCACTTGTATTCGTAAACATATAAATGATAATTTGCAATGTCAGGTAATGATAGTCATATCTTGTAAACTTTATAAACAGATTAGACATGGAAAAGAAATTTCGATTCAAGACAAACCTAAAATGTAATGGTTGCGTATCAAAAGTTACCCCGTACTTGAATAGCACGAGGGACGTTACGGATTGGACTGTTGATTTGAAACATCCCGATAAAGTACTGACAGTGACGTTGCAAACGGGCGATACCCGTTCCGTGCGCAAGGCATTCGAGGGTGCGGGGTATAAAATTGAAGAAATACATTAGAAGTTATGTTGATTATTTTATCACCGGCAAAGGCCATGGATATGTCCGCGGTAGAGAAAGATGTTCCGGGTTCTATACCCGAGTACGCGACCGAGGCGGAGTATCTCGCGGAACAGATGCGTCGTTTTTCGGCATCCGATTTAGAGAAAATGTTAAAGATCAGTGATAAGTTGGCTCAGGAGAATTACGAACGTTATCAAAAGTTCGGTAGTTTGTCGAATCCTCGCAAACAGGCGTTGCTGGCATATAACGGGAGTGTGTTCAAAGCTATTGATCCAGCTTCATTCGCGGTAGACGATCTGAGATATGCCCAGAATCATCTCCGTATTATTTCAACGCTCTACGGGTTGGTACGACCGCTTGATCTGATACAGGCGTACCGTATCGCTTTCGCGGTAAAATTGAACGGGACAAACGGGGGTGATCTTTACGATTATTGGACGCCCAAGTTGACAATCCCGTTGCTGGATGCCGTACGTTCTGCCGGTGGTATTATGGTAAACCTCGCCAGTCTTGATATACAAGGGGCGTTACAAATGGACGTGATCCGGGAAAAGGTGAAGGTGATCACACCGGAGTTTCAAGAGTGGCGTGACGGGAAATACGAGACAATTCGTACTTATGCCAAGGTAGCACGAGGTATTATGACCCGTCACATTCTGCTCAACCGTATCGAGGCCCCCGAGGAGTTGAAGTCTTTTCGTTGGGACGGTTTCACGTTTAACCCGGAACTATCGAATGAAGAACATTATTTTTTCACGCGGGTGAAGAAATAATGTGGTGATTTCTTGAAACAAAACCTTATTTTTTTACGATATATCTATCATGTTATAAATCTTATAAGTCATGAAAGAGCGTAAAATAGAACCGGGGACACCCCTGAACGATCATAAGTATTCTATCGTGGTGGATCGCAAAGGACCTTATATGGTCTACGGGCGTCCACCCATGAAACAACAGTTTATCGTGCAAAATGAGGAAGGTACTTCGTGGTCGTATCGCGACGGTATCGAGTTCGATTTGGAAGATGACCCCGTGGCGCTTTGTCGGTGCGGTGCATCAAAGAATCACCCCTTTTGTGACGGCAGCCATTTGACCACCAATTGGGATCCCTCGCTGACTGCCGATAATATACCTTTACTCGATAACGCCGACGTGTTCGACGGTCCGGAATTGGAATTGACGGATAACGAGAAATATTGTGCTTTTGCCCGTTTTTGTGATGCTTACGGTAAGGTGTGGAATCTTGTCGAGGAATCCGACGATAAGGAAGCACGTGAACTTACCGTGCGCGAGGCGAATTATTGTCCTGCCGGAAGACTGAAGGCGTGGGACAAGGAGAAAGGTGAGTTTATCGAGAACAGGCTGACTCCCTCGCTCGTGTTACTTGAAGATCCTCAGGAACGTTGCAGTGGTCCGCTGTTCGTGAGAGGGGGGATTCCTATTGACGACACGGAGGGGGTAAAATACGAACTTCGCAATCGGGTTACTCTTTGTCGTTGCGGTGCCTCGTCCAACAAGCCATTCTGCGACGGTACGCATGCCAGTATCCGTTTCCGTGACGGATTGCCGGGACCGCACGGGGAAGCTAAACGATAAATAGGTTCATAAAGTTCATAAGGTTTGTAAAGTTTATAAAGTAACGGGTGCTTCTCGGACTGTGTCTATTACTTTATAAACCTTATGAACTTTATAAACTTTTTATTAGTTTTGCCGGAAACTAATAAAAGGTTATTGTATGGATACATTTCATATATTTTTATTCGTGATGACCGGAATTGCGGTTATCGTTTTCGTGGCACTTTATTTCGTGAAGGCGGGATACGGTATGTTTTTTGACGCGAAGTGGGGATGTCCGCTGAATAATCGGTTGGGGTGGGTGCTCATGGAGAGTCCCGTTTTCGTGGCGATGTTGCTTTACTGGTATTTTTCCGATCGTCGTTTTGATATTGTTCCGTTTTTATTCTTTCTTTTTTTCGAGATACATTATTTCCAGCGTTCGTTCATTTTCCCGTTTCTGCTGAAGGGTAAGGGACGTATGCCGTTGGGTATCGTGCTTATGGGAATCACGTTCAACGTGCTTAATGCATGTATGCAAGGGGGATGGATATTTTATTTCTCTCCCGCGGATATGTACACGACGGCGTGGCTGACCACCCCGCAATTTATCATCGGTACGGTCGTGTTTTTCGGGGGGATGTTTATCAATCTTCATTCCGATTATATTATCCGGCATTTGCGTCGTCCCGGTGACACGGCTCATTATCTGCCTCGAGGCGGTATGTTCCGTTACGTGACTTCCGCGAATTATTTCGGTGAAATCGTGGAGTGGACAGGTTTTGCCATACTCACGTGGTCTCTTTCCGGCACGGTATTTGTCGTTTGGACATTCGCGAACCTTGTGCCGCGAGCGAACACTATTTATCATCGTTATCTTGACGAATTCGGTGATGAGGTGCGCGCGATGCGTTTGAAGCGGGTGATACCGTTTATATATTAGTTCTCAAAGATAAAAAGGTTAACATGAAAGAAGACACCACTAACAGCAACAACTTGCAACTCGCTAACGGCGGATGTAACCCGCAACCTGCGACTGCCGAAGGCAGCAAACTGTTCACGCCTTATAATATCGGTCCTTTGACATTGCGCAACCGGACGATTCGGGCGGCTGCTTTCGAGGGAATGTGCCCGGGGAATGCCCCGTCGGATATGTTGCATGATTATCACGTGGCGGTAGCCCGCGGGGGAATCGGTATGACCACCTTGGCATACGCGGCAGTGACGAGGAGCGGATTGTCGTTTCCTCACCAGCTATGGTTGCGGCGGGAGATCATTCCCGATTTGCGGCGTATAACCGATGATATCCACGCCGAGGGAGCCGCGGCATCTATTCAAGTGGGGCATTGCGGGAATATGTCCCATCGCTCGATATGTGGTTGTATGCCTCTCTCTGCGTCCAGCGGTTTCAATATTTATTCGCCTACGCTCGTGCGGGGAATGAAACGGGACGAGATCGTCGATATGGCACGGGAGTATGGTAACTCCGTGCGTCTTGCCCGAGAGGCGGGATTCGATGCCGTGGAGATTCATGCCGGGCATGGTTATTTGATTAGTCAGTTTCTTTCGCCTTATACCAATCATCGTCGCGACGAGTATGGTGGTTCGCTCCAGAACAGGATGCGTTTTATGCGTATCGTGATGGACGAGGTGATGGAGGCGGCGGGCGATGATATGGCTATCCTCGTGAAAGTGAATACACGCGACGGTTTTCGCGGTGGCATGGAAGTACCGGAGTGTATCGAGGTTGCGAAAGCTTTGGAAAAATCAGGAGCACACGCTCTTATTCTTAGTGGCGGGTTTGTCAGTCGGGCTCCGATGTACGTGATGCGCGGGGCTATGCCGATACGTTCTATGACACATTATATGCATCAGGCGTGGTTACGCTGGGGGGTACGTTTGGCAGGACGTTTTATGATTCCGACGGAGCCTTTCAAAGAAGCTTATTTTTATGATGACGCGATAAAATTTCGTGAGGCGTTGCATTTGCCTCTCGTCTTTGTCGGTGGTCTGATAGCTCGTGATACGATAGATCGGGTGCTGAATTCGGGATTCGAGTTTGTTTCTATGGCAAGAGCCTTACTTAATGAACCGGATTTCGTGAACCGTATGGCACGAGAAGAAAACGCCCGAAATACTTGTGAGCATGTCAATTATTGCATCGCCCGGATGTATTCCCGCGAGATGGCTTGCTACCAGCACGTGAAGGATTTGCCGAAATCGCTGGTAAAGGAAATGGAACGATTAAATGATTTATGATTTATGATTTATGATTTATGATTGCCGATTGAGTGATTAAGTGATTAGTGATTAGATATTTAGTGATTAAGTGATTATCGGAATGAAAAGTAACTTGCAACTCGCCGAAGGCGAATGTAACTTGCAACCTGCAACTTGCCGAAGGCAAACAAAGAAGGCGAACCTCACGGCTGTTGTAACCGGAGCGAGTTCCGGTATCGGACGGGAATATGCCCGGCAGTTGTGCGAGAAGGGATACGAGGTGGTGATGGTGAGCAACGAGGATATCCCGCTACGGAAAGCGGCGGAAGAGTTCGCCGCGAAATACGGAACCCGGACTTATCCCGTGTGCATGAATCTGGCTGTACCCGATGCGGCGGTGCGGTTGCACGAATTTTGTCGAGAACGGGGATTCACGGTTGATATACTGGTGAATAACGCGGGTGTATTCTATTTCGAGCAGGTTGTGGATGTTCCCGTTGATCGGGTGGAGTTGATGCTGACGCTTCACGTGACTACACCGACAATGCTATGCCGTCTTTTCGGTGAAGATATGAAATCCCGCCGTCGCGGGTATATCTTGAATATGTCGTCCGCCTCGGCGTGGTTACCTTACCCGTCAATTTCGCTTTATGCGTCCACGAAAGTTTTTCTTAGAAATTTCTCCCGTGCGTTCCGGTTGGAAATGCTTGACCACGGGGTAAGTGTCACTGCGGTGTGTCCGGGTGCGGTAGCGACAGACTTGTACAATTTACCGCGACATTTGCAAAGACTCGCCTTGCGCCTTGGGGTGATGATGACTCCCCGTTCGTTGGCTCGCCGCGGGTTACGGGCTATGTTCCGTCGTCGGGCAAGAGTAATCCCGGGGATATTCAATTATTTCATGATCGGGACATTGAAACTCGTGCCATTAGGGGTGATCAGGTGGGCGATTCGAGAGGTAGATAGAAGGATAAAAGGAAAGAAAAATGAAACAAGGTTGGGTAATAGTCACGGGTGCTAACGGCGGCATGGGACGGGCAATTGCGATGGCGGTAGCCCGGGCGGGAATGCCCGTGGTGATGGCTTGTCGCGATATAGCGAAAGCGATACCGGTGCGCGAGGATATTGTACGGGAGAGTGGTAATTCAAACGTGGAATTATATCGTCTTGATCTCGCTTCGTTCGCGTCCATTCAAATGTTTTCCGAGGAAATGACAAGAAAGGATATTGCCGTGCTGGTGAATAACGCGGGAACGATGCCCGGCGAATTTTCTCTGACGGAAGACGGGCTGGAAATGACCGTCGGTGTGAATTACGCGGGGACGTGGTTGCTGACCAATTCGTTACTCCCGTTCATGGGACACGGCATCGAATCGCGTGTTATCAACACGACCTCGATCACCACTTGCATGGGACACGTGGGAGAGCGTTTCCTTGTTCCCGACCCGGAACGTTTCCGGCGTTTCCGGGCGTATCCGGATTCTAAACTTGCCGTGCTCATGTTCACGGCGGAACTTGCCCGGCGGTTACGCGGGCGCACGATTACTGCCAACGCGGTCGATCCCGGTGTAGTCGATACGGGCATGATCACGATGGGACGTTGGTATGACCCGTTGACCGATCTTCTGTTCCGTCCCTTTATCAAATCTCCCGCGCGGGGAGCATCCTCTGCCATTATGCTCGCTACTACCGACCGCTACGCCCACGTGACGGGTAGTCTTTTCCGTGGCGGTCATCCCGTCAAACTACCTGCCGAGGCTCGTGACCTTCCGGCTTGTCGGGCTTTGTGGGAAGAAACACTTCACTTCGTGCAGGGAAAGTTGCGTCGCCCGTGGGATGAATTTAGTTGATCGTGTGATTACAGAATCGACTTCGGGGCGTGTATTTTGAAAAATAACTTGTAACTTGCGGACTTGAAACTTGTAATTATATATAAGGTATGGAATTGAAAGAAAGATATGACCGCGTGTTGGCATGGTTCCGGGAAGAGATGCCCGTTGCCGACACGGAGTTGCGTTATAATGACCCTTTCCAGTTGCTGGTTGCGGTCATCCTGTCGGCACAGTGTACTGACAAGCGGGTAAATATGGTGACTCCGGCATTATTCGAGCGATTCCCGACAGCCGAGGCGATGGCGGGCGCCACGATAGAAGAGATTTTCGAGTTGATACGGTCGATATCGTACCCGAATAATAAGTCCAAACATTTGTCGGCAATGGCGAAGAAATTGATGAACGAGTTCAACGGGGAAGTGCCGTCTGATTTCGAGTTACTGCAAACCTTGCCCGGTGTGGGACGAAAGACCGCGAACGTTATGGAAGCGGTGGCTTTCGGGCGTCCGGCAATGCCCGTGGACACGCACGTGTTTCGTGTGGCTGATCGTATCGGGTTGGTGACAGGGGCACGTACTCCACTGGAAACAGAGAAACAACTCGTGGCTAATATCCCGGCGGAATGGTTGTCGAGAGCACACCATTGGTTGATTTTGCATGGACGGTACGTGTGTACGGCACGAAGCCCGAAATGCGGGGAATGCGGGATAAAGAACTGGTGTAGAAAGCAAAATGGAGAATAACACTCCATTTTAAATTACAAGAACAGTCTGCACCATTCGTCAAAGCGGGCGGCGGAATCCGCCCCGTGAAACAACATTTCGGCACGGATTTTACTGATTTTCTTTTCGCGGGTGAGGTTGCTTTTCGAGTAGAACTTGTCGGCGAAAGCGATGAGTTTCTCTTCCAGCGTGACGGGTTGCATGTCGCGAAGGGGAAGCGGGAGATGTTTTTCCTGTATCATTTCGATCGTGAGCCCTGTGCCCGTGTGACGTTCGCACACGAGGGCGTGGCGAGGCAGTCCTTCTTTCCGGAGTAAATCGGCACCGAGATAGCCGTGGCAAATGTAAGGATATTCGCCGAAACACCCGATGTCGGGAGCGTTGGTGAGGAATATCCCGATATCGTGCAACATGGCGGCTTCTTTGATAAAGGAGATATCGAGATCCATTTCCGCGTGGCGCATAGCGATGGCGAGTGCTTTGTCCCGCACGAGTTGGCTGTGTATCAATAGACTTTGTCCCGCGAGGGAGTCAAGCGTGTAGTATTTGCGTATAATATCTAACGGTTGTATCATTTGTTCGTTTTTTAAGCCCACAAATATAAGGTTTAGTTTATAAAGTAGCGATACCCGCAAGTATGCTTTGAAATCATTTACGAATAAAAGTTCTTTTAGGTTATGAAATAGTCATTGAACTTTTATAAATTTGTATGATTTTAAGCGGGGAGAAAGGTAGTGGGGTGTGGAATGTCGAATTTCTAAGTGAACAGGATATGATCAGAATAAATGTTACTTTATCGGTCGGCGCCGGGGTACGCGCCGAAGTTGCGGCTTTGTTGAGCGAAATGGCAGACCTCTCGCGAGGAGAGCGGGGATGTATCGGTTACGAGATACTGGAAAATTGTCGGCTGGAAGACACGATGATGATCATAGAAACGTGGGAGAACGAGGCGGTGCTGGCGACACATAAGGAAAGCGGACATTTCACGCGCATTATTCCCCGTGTACGGGAATTGGCGACGGAGATGAAAAGCCAGAAATTCACGACGATGGCTTCCGCGGACGAGGCGATTACAGGTCGCCGCACGGTGCGGGAATACACGGGGGAGAAGATTTGCACGGGAGTGATCGAGCGTGTGGTGCGTGCCGGAATGTACGCACCCTCGGTGAAAGATCGTCGCCCGTGGGAGTTCTTCGTGATGGAGGATGCGAAACATCTGCACGAGTTGGCGGAGATTTTGCCGGGGAGCGAGGCGTTGCGGACAGCCCCGATGGCTATACTCGTGTGTTGTAATACCCGGCTGGCAGGTCTGGAGGGTGGTAATTGGCCGCAGGAATTGGGAGCCTGCGTGCAGAATATGTTGCTGCAAGCCTATGCCGAAGGATTGGGAACGGCATGGATCGGGGTGTACCCGAAAATGCATTTCGTGCACGAGGTGAAAAAAGCATTGCACTTGTCGTCGGAATTTGTGCCGTTCGCCGTGGTTGCGCTCGGGAATGCGGCAAGGGAAACGGATACTGTGACGGAACGGTATGACCCGTTGAAAGTGCATTTTATAAGTCGTTAAAATTAGTCTTGAAAAATAAAGAAAAAGGCAAACTTTTTGCAGTTCTATTCGTTGAAGTAAATATATAAATTAAAAATTAGACGAATATGAAAAACGAAACTTCAAATTTACTGCTGGGTCTGGGTATAGGCGCGGTAGTTGGAGTAGCTGTCGGGTATTTAATGGTTGCCGACAACCGCAAGAAATTAGCCGAAGAGTTTGATCACGCTGTTGCCAAAGTAAAGGACGAGGTGAAAGGCGTATACGCTAAAGCAAAATCAAAAGCCGAGGAAGCACGCGAACATGTTTCCGAGAATGTACATGATGTAGCGGAAAAAGTAGCGGGAAAGACTGAACACGAGGGGAGAGCGGCTGCTGAAACCAAGTAACGGCTTATGGAGAATTTCGCCGAAAAGACTTTCTCCGGGTTGAAAAATGACATTTCAACCTACGTGGAGACAAGACTTGAGCTAATGAAATTGAACACGTACGAGAGGGTAGCCAAGACAATGGCGGTCTTCTCGTACGGTATTGTTTTGGTATTGCTCGCCTTTTTCGCTATTCTTTTCCTGTTTCTCGCCCTTGGTTTTTTCCTCGGCGAGATATTGAACAGCGTGGCACTGGGGTTTTTGTTGGTAGTGGGGATGTACCTGTTGTTGTTCGGGCTGATTCTGTTGTTCCGGGAGAAGATTAGCGCGAGGGTGACAAATGAGATTATAACCGCGATGATGAGTAAAGATGAAAAAGAGGACGAAGAAACCACCGACCCCGCTGGAGATATTACGGGCGGAACAGAAACGGGTGCGTGAGAGTTGCCGTTTGCAGGAGGAAAAACTGAACGAGGATTTCCGTTTTATCCATCGCCATTCCGGGAAATTGTTGTTTTCCGGTATCTCGTCGTTGTTTTTTTCCGGCAGGAGGGACGATACCCCGAAGGAAGAAAAGGAGGTGTGCGATACCCCGATGCTGGGTGCCATGTTAAAAGATTTTTCGCCTGTTTTGATAGAGGCGGCTATACCCATTGTATTACGCTGGGGTGTGGGGCGGATCGGCAGACTATTCAAGGGAAAAAAATAAGGGTTTGTAAGGTTCATAGAGTTTATAAGGTTTATAAAGTAATAGATATCCGCGGGATGCTTTATATGCGGCGTCTCCTTGGGAATCCTCTACTTTATAAACCTTTAGGGCAAATGCGTCAAAATTGAATAGAGAGAAAAATTATCCCCTTTTTCTCTCTTGTTTAGTGTGAGATAAGTTAAATAGTAATTATATATGATATATATACTTTATAGTTTCTTTATAACAACTCCTATTCAACTCCTATTCAACTCCTATTCATCTTCTATTATAAAGGTAAAATAATAGAAAATAAATTGAAATTGAATAAAGTTTGATAATACGAAAATACATGGTATAATTATTATTCATTATAGAAAAATAACTGAATACACCAGAATCTTATCTTGAAAAAGGAAGGAAAATAGTAAAAATTATTTTGATGCGGTTGCCCTAGATAAACCTTATAAACTTTATAAACTATTTGCTATCTTTGCGCTCTCTGTTCTTATCTGATGGTGATCGAGGGGGAGTGAACGAGGCTGTAATACTAAAGAAAGGAGGATCATTTTATGTCTGCTGCGGACGCATCGCATTTATTGGAAACAAAACCCGTCGGGAAGTTATTGCTTCAGTACTCGATACCCGCTATCATCGGGATGACGGTTACATCGTTGTATAATATTATTGATAGTGTTTTTATCGGTCATGGCGTGGGACCGCTTGCCATTTCGGGATTGGCGATTACTTTCCCGTTGATGAACCTGATTATTGCTTTTTGTACACTGATTGGTGTCGGGGGAGCCACGATCAGTTCCATATACATGGGACAGAGAGATATGGAAAAGACCTCGTCGGTGTTGGGGAACGTGTTTTTGCTGTGCGTTATTCTCGGATTCTGTTTCGGAGGGATTGCCACGTTATTACTGGAGCCCACGTTGCGGTTCTTCGGGGCAAGCGAGGCCACGATGCCTTACGCCAGAGATTTTATGGAGGTGATACTATTGGGAAATCCTATCGCTTTCACTTTTATCGGGTTGAACAACCTGATGCGCGCGACGGGATACCCGAAGAAAGCCATGTTGTCATCGCTGTTGACGGTTTTCGTGAATATTATATTAGCCCCGATATTTATTTTCCATTTCGGGTGGGGAATCCGGGGGGCAGCGTTCGCTACCGTGATCGCGCAGACGAGCGGGTTGGTGTGGATTCTGGCACATTTTATAAACAAGAATAGTTCGGTACATTTCAAGGCCGGAATATTCCGGTTAAAAGGCCGGATAATCAAAAGTATTCTTTCTATAGGGATGTCGCCTTTCTTGATGAACGTGTGCGCCAGTACGGTGGTGATTATCTTGAATAATAGTTTCATGCGCTACGGTGGAGATTTGGCAATCGGGGCTTATGGCATCGTGAACCGGGTGTTGACGTTGTTTATCATGATCGAGATCGGGCTCACGCAGGGAATGCAGCCGGTAGTCGGGTATAATTACGGGGCGTTATTGTTTGACCGGGTACGACGTGTGTTGCGTTATGCCATGATCACGGGAATCTCGATCACGACGTTCGGGTTTATCACGAGCCAATTATTCCCGGACTTTATCGTGGGTATGTTCACGGATAATCATGAGTTGACGGAGCTTGCAAAGTTCGGGTTACGGATAACTTGTTTGTTATTTCCGCTGGTCGGGTGTCAGATTATTATTACCAATTTTTTCCAGTCTATCGGGAAAGCGAAAGTTTCTATATTCCTGTCGTTGTCGCGCCAGTTGATATTCTTGATACCGTTCCTGCTGATTTTACCCCGTTTCTGGGGTATCACGGGCGTGTGGGCCAGTTTGCCCATGGCGGATTTTATTTCTTTCGTGATGGCAGTCGTTACCTTATTTTATTTTAATAAAAAGGGACTCCTTTTCAAGATGAACAAACAGATATGAGGAAAAGTGTGGTAAATACTTTTTATACATGTGGAAATATTTCCCATGAAATAAGAAACGGGCTCAATTTCTTGAACCCGTTTTTTACTTAAAGAATGTCTAATCTTCCAGCGTGACTGCTCCCGAGAGAGCTACCGCTTCTTTATTACGGAAGATCATAATAGGTGAAACTGCTTCGTAAGCAGACATTATATACTCGAATAGTTGAGCTGTGGCTAATTTCCCGCGCTCAGCCAGTGAGAGTTTCAATTTCATACCCGTGTTCGCGTCCTCGCTTTTCTGTAACTCAGACAGACCGAGGAACTGTTTGGTTTCCAACAAATATTGCACCCGGTGCAATTCTTCCGGCTCGAAAAATAATTCGTAATTTTTCTCTTCCCGATTTCTACTGAATAAAGTTGTTTTCATTTTTGTGTGTATTGTGTGTGTATATATATAACGCTTTACGCGTTGCTCCGTTTTATAACTTGGGTAACACTTAGCAAATGTATCCTATGTATTCATGATACAAGATACGTGCCAAATATGTACTGGTTTTTCAAATGATTAGAAGGCAGAGCTCATGGAAATATCGCTTGGGTTGCGATATGAACACGTCACGTGTTCCCTTGTTGTCTGTCTTCGGGTTGAGAATTGGATATTCGTATTCGTCAGCGGTGATTCCGTCAAGCATGACTCGAACCCGACAAGGCAATTCCGATCTCCTCATGCTGACGAGCGTGTTCTGGAGTACCGGCATATCGTTGGGGTTCATGATATCAAAGGCTTCTGCCTTGGTGATAGAGTCATGTATTTCTGATATCTGACAAACGATGGCACCGCGTTGAGATTCAGTCATAACCAGTCCCATGGCAACATTCGTGAGTTGTGTTACCACCAAGATCAGAAGGCTATGTAATACGAATCTTATCATACTTAGTGTTTTGTTTCAAATATAGCGAATCGATTCAATAAATGCAACGTTTTCCGTGCTTTTTTTCTGCTATATACGTGAAAATAGGTATATTTACCACCTGAAAGTTCGTATTTTTCTTTATTGGGAAAGAAAATTAACATTTTAGTAATATTTCATTGACTTGGAGTAGGGGTTTTATTAAACAAATGATATGAATATGGAGATACGAGACGAGAGAGAACGTTTTTTATTGAGAGAATGGACGCTTGCCGATGTCGATTCTTTGGCTGAAAATATCAGTAATATTAATATATGGAATAACGTACGGGACGGTTTGCCTTATCCTTACACGAGGGAGGATGCCGGGACGTATATCCGTGTAACGATGGATAAACCGTACGTGCAGGATTTCGCTATCGTGGCGGATGGGAAAGCGGTGGGAGGAATCGGTTTCATTCCCCTGTGTGACGTCGAACGATATAGCGCGGAACTGGGGTATTGGTTGAGTGAAGATTATTGGAATAAAGGAATCATGAGCGAGGCAATACGCCGGGTGGTGGATTATGTATTCCGGGAAACGGATATCATTCGTTTGTTTGCCACCGTTTACGAGTATAATCCGGCGTCCATGAAAGTACTGGAAAAGGCCGGGTTCACGAAACAGGCAATACTGCGCAAAGCTGCCGTGAAGAACGGTAAAGTGATTGATATGCATTATTTTGATTTGGTGAAAGACTAAGGGATGGGTAAAAGAATCTTGATCACGGGTGCGGCGGGTAATTTGGGTAGTTTGCTTGCTTGTCGTTTGAAAGAAGAGGACGTATGCCTGCATCTTCTGACACATCGTAAAGATGTACCTTCCGAGTTGAAAGAAAAAGAAAACATTACCGTATTCAAGGCTGATTTAGGAGAGCCGGGTACGTTGCCCGAGGCTTTGCAGGGAGTGGATGTGGTAGTACATTTCGCGGGAGTGCTTTTCAGGCATAACCCGGAGAAGTTTTTGTCAACCACGAATACCCGTTATTTCAATAATTTGTTGGATGTTGCGGTGGTACAAGGTGTGAAGCGGGTAATCTTAATCAGCTTTCCACACGTGGAGGGTGAAACGACTCCCGAACATCCGGCCGCGGGACGATTGGACGGGACTCCCGTGTCGGTTCACGCTATCACGAGGCTGGAAGAAGAAAAGTTACTGTTCGATTACGGTCGGAAGAATGGGATTGAGGCTGTTTCTTTACGCGTGGGCATGGTATACGGTCGGGGTATTCTGATGGTGGACGCCGCCCGTTGGTTTTCCCGGTACGCGTTACTGGGGGTATGGCAAAAGCCCACGTGGATACATCTGATTTCTACCGAAGATTTTCTTGAAGCAACACGGGCAGCTTGCATGAAGGAGGGTATTGAAGGAATATATCATATCGGTGACGATGGGGTACAGACTTTACAGGAGTTTTTGGATGAAGCCGCGAAACATTGGCACACGGTAAAACCGTGGCGAATGCCTTTATGGATGATAAACACGGCAGCCCGCTTTTTTGAACTTTGTTCCCGTCTGTTCGGGGTTAGAAGTCCGTTGACAGTTGATTTTATCAGAATAGGGCAGGTATCCTATTACGGGGATACCTCCCGGATGAAAGAGGAGTTGTTACCCCGGTTGAAGTATCGGGATTTTAGAGAAGGTATAGGGACATTGTAATCCGTAAAAAAACAATCACGCGACTCGTTGAGAATCGCGTGACTGTTTTTATACGGGTACGATGATTACCAAGCAAACATAGGTCTGTCGTTCATCATCGCGTTTACTTCTTTCTTCACTTGAGCGATAACAGCGGCATCGTCGATGTTACTCAATACTCTGTCGATCATATCCACTACGATAGGCATATGCTCCTCTTTCAAACCGCGGGTAGTGATAGCCGGGGTACCCACGCGTAAACCTGACGTGGAGAACGGGGTACGGGTATCGAACGGAACCATGTTCTTGTTGATCGTGATGTCTGCCAATACCAACGTATTTTCAGCTTTCTTACCGGTTAATTCCGGGAATTTGGTTCTCAAGTCAATCAACATAGAGTGATTGTCAGTTCCGCCGGAAACAACTTTATAACCTTTTTCCACGAATGCTTTCGCCATAGCCTTGGCGTTAGCCAGCATTTGTTTAGCGTATTCGGTATAGCTGTCAGATAATGCCTCCCCGAAAGCAACGGCTTTGGCAGCGATCACGTGTTCAAGCGGTCCGCCCTGTTGTCCCGGGAACACGGCAAAGTTGATCACTTGTGACATCATTTTGATTTCTCCCTTTGGAGTCTTCAATCCCCAAGGATTCGGGAAGTCTTTCGGGAGAAGAATCATACCACCGCGCGGTCCGCGAAGCGTTTTGTGAGTGGTAGTTGTCACGATATGGCAATATTCCATCGGGTTGTTCAATAAACCTTTGGCAATCAATCCGGCAGGGTGTGACATATCGCACATTAACAAAGCACCTACTTTGTCAGCGATTTCACGCATACGTTTGTAATCCCAGTCACGAGAATAAGCAGATGCCCCGGATACGATCATTTTGGGTTTGTGCTCGATAGCCAATTTCTCCATTTCGTCGTAATCTACCATTCCGGTTTCTTCTTTCACGTGGTAAGCTACCGGGTGGTAGTTGATACCGGAAAGATTAACGGGTGATCCGTGTGAAAGGTGTCCGCCATGAGCCAAGTCAAGTCCCAAGAAGGTATCGCCCGGTTTCATGCAAGCGAAGAACACGGCAGCATTAGCTTGTGCCCCGGAGTGCGGTTGCACGTTAGCGAATTCGGCACCGAATAATTTGCAGGCACGGTCGATAGCCAATTGTTCCGTTTGGTCAACGATTTGGCAACCGCCATAGTAACGAGCTCCGGGATATCCCTCTGCATACTTGTTCGTCAAGCAAGAACCCATGGCTTGCATAACTTGTTCACTCACGAAGTTCTCGGAAGCGATCAATTCCAGTCCTTCTTTCTGGCGATGGCATTCCTTGTCAATCAGGTCGAAAATTTGAGTATCTCTTTCCATTATTTAGATTTTTAATAATATAGACGTTTATAAAATCTTGCCCAAAATTATACTAATTCGTTCGTCTAAGCAAAGTATTTCCCGACTTTTTTTCGTCCTCCCGCTTTTTAATTTTCAAAATTTTATTTATGTTTGTTGTTGTATAAAAAAATGACTTGCTATGGAAAATCCTTTTGAAACAGAAAAACCGGTAAGACCGACCTTTCTGACAGTACTTTGTATTTTAACTTTTATTGGTAGTGGTTGGGGAACGGTATCCAACTTATTCAGTTTGGTTGCGTTTTCTCCCGAAGCGATAGTGGCGCAGATCCAACAGATAACAACAATGACAGGTACAGAAGGAGCTCCTTCGTGGATGTCTTCTTTCATGGGATCTTCCATTGAAATGTTGCAGACCACGATTAAACATGCGATTCCGATTTATTCATTATTGACCTTGTTCGCTTTAATGAGTTTGAGCGGGGCTATTTTGATGTTTAACTTGAAAAGAACCGGATTCTATTTGTATGCTTTCGCTCAAATAGCGCAATTGTTTGTATTGCCTATGTATTCCGGCTGGAATATGGTAGTTATGGCTTCAATGATCGTATCCGGCTTTTTCGCTTTATTATTTATAATCCTGTACGGGGTGAATTTGAGCAAAATGAGAAATTAGTGATTGTTTATAGTCGCCTTCGGCGAATTGCAGGTTGCTTTTCTTGTGTTTAAGACTGTATTTTAACTCATCCTCTGTTTATAGAGGAGGTGGCTGCGAAGCAGACGGAGGAGTTTCTTTAGAAATAGAGTTTTGGCACACGTGATCTTTCTTTCTTTTCCCCGTGTTTGTCGGCTCTTATCTTCTGACTACCTATTGACTAAGTCCTGACCAAGTCCTGTATAGACAGGAGTTAGTCAGGACTTACTCAGAACCTAGTCAGGACTTGGTCGCCATGATATACGGAGAAGAGCGGGAGATAAGCGTGGGAGAGGGGAAAAGAAAAACAGACCGGACTCTTTACATTCTGGTCTGTTTTTCTTTTTATGATTGAAGGAATTTGGTTTATCCTCCGAAGTTGTCGTACATCACGTTTTCATCGGGTACACCCAAATCGTACAACATTTTGGTTACGGCCGCGATCATCATCGGGGGACCGCAGAGATAATACTCGATGTCTTCCGGGTTCTCGTGGTTTTTCAAGTAGGTTTCATAGATTACCTGATGCACGAATCCCGGCGTGTAAGCTACTCCGGCTGCATCAGCCACGGGGTCCGGTTTATCCAGAGCCAGCGTCCAATGGAAGTTCGGGTTCTCTGCTTGAATCTTGTTGAATTCATCCACGTAGGGAGCCTCTTGCAGGGCACGGGCACCGTAGAAGAAACTTACTTTACGATCCGTGTGCATCGTGTGGAACAAGTTGAAGATATGCGAACGCATCGGAGCCATACCGGCACCACCACCGATGAACATCATCTCGTTGTTGGTATCTCTCAGGAAGAATTCCCCGTAAGGGCCGGAAATGTTTACTTTATCTCCCGGTTTACGCGTGAAGATAAAAGAAGAACAGATACCGGGGTTCACGTTGGCAAATCCGCCGATAGCTTTATCAAACGGGGGAGTCGCAATACGGATATTCAACATGATAATGTTGCCTTCTGCCGGAGAGTTAGCCATGGAATACGCGCGGTAAGTCGGTTCCGGGTTATGCATTTTCAGATCGAACATCTTCATACGTTCCCAGTCAGCCTTGTATTTCTCGTCAATATCCATGTCTTTGAAATCCACGTCAAGGGCGGGTACGTCAATTTGTATATATCCACCCGATTTGAATTTCAAGTTTTCGCCTTCCGGTAATTTTACCACAAATTCTTTCAAGAATGTGGAAATATTTCTATTGGAAACCACTTCACATTCCCATTTCTTGATACCGAGTACTTCTTCCGGAACGCTCATCTCGATGTTTTCCTTCACTTTTACCTGACAAGCCAGACGCCAGTTATCGTGCTGTTGTTTGTACGAGAAGAACCCTGTTTCGGTCGGGAGTATAGACCCCGCGCCTGATTCTACCTGACAACGGCACATACCGCAAGAACCTTTTCCACCACAAGCGGAGGGAAGGAATATCTTGTTGTTCCCAAGTGTGGCAAGAAGCGTGGAGCCGGGCTCGGTAACTAATTCTTTTTCGCCTTGGTTGATGCTGACTTTCACTTCTCCCTTGGGGGTAAGTTTAGCTTTCGCGAACAAAAGCATACCCACGAGAAGCAGTGTCACGATAAGAAACACCACGATCCCCGACAGGACAATTGTTGTATTTATTGCTAATAAAATCATCTTACTAATTTTAGATTTATTGATTTTAAATTTTAAATTGTAAGTCTTGAAATTTACAATTTAAAATTTACAATTTAAAATTACTACAGGTTAATACCCAAGAAACTCATGAATGAAATAGCCATCAATCCGGTCACGATAAAGGTAATACCGATACCTCTAAGTGGGGCGGGGATGTTGGAATATTTCAGTTTCTCGCGTATGGCGGCGATACCCACGATAGCGAGCAACCAACCGATACCTGAACCTAAACCGAATGCCGTGGCTTCACCGATATTCGCGTATCCTCTCTCTTGCATGAACAAGGAAGCACCCATGATGGCACAGTTCACCGCGATCAACGGGAGGAAGATACCCAATTGGTTGTAAAGCGCGGGAGTGAATTTCTCCACGACCATTTCAACCAATTGCACGATAGCGGCGATGACCGCGATAAACATGATGAAACTCAAGAAGCTCAAGTCTATGTTAGCGGCAGCTTGTTCTCCCAATAACCACGCTAAAGCTCCTTTTTGTAACACGAAATTATCGAGCAGGTAGTTTACCGGAACGGTAATCAATAGCACGAATACAACGGCAATACCCAATCCGAACGATGTTTTCACGGTCTTCGATACAGCAAGGTATGAACACATACCCAAGAAGTAGGCGAAGATCATGTTATCGATAAATACAGACCGGACAAATATATTTAATAGATTTTCCATATTCTATTTTTTCTTTTAAGTTCACTATTTCTGTTCTATCAACTCTTTGTTCTTTGAGCGTTGAACCCAAATGATCAATCCTACCAGTATCAAAGCCATCGGGGGGAGGATCATCAACCCGTTGTTTTGGTATCCCCAATCGTAAAATATCTGGGGGATAACTTTAAAACCGAACAGAGTTCCGGAACCCAGTAATTCGCGGAAGAAACCCACGATTACAAGTACCAGACCGTACCCCAAACCGTTACCGATACCGTCAAGCAGAGAAGGCCACGGTTTGTTTGCCAACGCGAAAGCCTCGATACGTCCCATGATAATACAGTTCGTGATGATCAAGCCGACGAATACGGATAGTTGTTTACTAACTTCGTAAGCGAATGCTTTCAATACTTGGTCTACGATGATTACCAGTGCGGCAACCACAACCAATTGCACGATGATACGGATACGGGTAGGAATTGTATTTCTCAATAGCGAAAGAATCACGTTAGAGAAAGCTGTCACTGCCGTTACCGAAAGAGCCATCACGATGGCGGGTTCCAATTTTGCCGTCACGGCGAGAGCAGAACATATACCCAACACTTGCACGAGTACCGGGTTATCCTTGTTCAACGGACCGAGTAATAATCCCCGGTTCTTGGCTGAAAATAATGTTTCTTTATCGCTCATTACTGTATTTGTTTTAAGAATTGTTCGTAACATTTTAGATAATCGGCAATCATCGTTTCAACGGCTTTCGACGTGATTGTTCCTCCCGAAATACCGTCTACTTCGTGGGCACCGGTAGCGTTTCCGCCTTTTTTCACGGTAATTGCTTTTAGGGTTGAGTTGTCGAAGATCGTCTTGCTCTTGAATTGCTCTTTAAAGAACGGTTGGGTGATTTCGGCTCCTAACCCGGGAGTTTCTCCCTTGTGGTCGAACAGCACGCCGTAAACCGTGTTCTTGTCCTCGTTCAAGGAGAGATATCCCCATACCGGACCCCAAAGTCCTGCCCCGTAAACCGGAAGTATGTATTTGATTGCTCCGTCAACATCCGCGACAAATACCGGGAATTTGATATCCGCCAATGCTTTATCGTCTTTTATTACTTCGGTAATCATGCGTCCGTCTTTCAACGCTTTTTGCAGTTCCGGACTATTCTTGATGGCTTTCTGAAGTTTTTTTCCTTCCACGGGAATGTCAACTTCAAAAGCATTTCCCTCGATGGCCTCTCCCTTGTAATTCAGAATGAATTGTCTTTTGATAATTTTATCGAACAACTCTTTTGACGTTTCCGGGGTTGAACTGATATTCACCGAGCTCAGTATATTCTGTCTTTTCTCGTTCTCTATATTCTCATCTTGCAGTGGTTTTAGTGAAAGAGATACCACGGCCAGTATAGCCGCCACCACGACAACCAAAACGATGGAATAGATAAAGGTATATGTATTTCCTTGTTTGTTCATCTCTTTAAAGATTTAGTGATTTACGATTTATGATTTATGAATGTTTTGTAATCTGAAATCATGAAATCTTAAATCTGAAATTGTTTGGCTCTTTTAAGTCTGCGTTTGATGTTTCCTTGAACCACGAACCAGTCGATAAGCGGGGCAAAGGTGTTCATCAACAGGATAGCGAGCATCATACCTTCCGGGTAACCGGGGTTCAGCGTACGAATCAGGATGGCCATCACACCGAGGATAAATCCGTATATCCATTTTCCTTTTTCCGTTTGAGCGGAAGTCACGGGGTCGGTTGCCATGAACACGGCTCCGAACGCGAATCCACCCATGATGAGGTGCGCGATCGGGGTGATTGCGGCGTACGGGTTCGTTTCCGGTAACGTGTAGTTTAATAACAACGCCATACAGTATCCCCCGATAAAGGTGGAAAGCATAATCTTCCAGCTGCCGATACCTGTCGCGATCAATAAGATTGCTCCCAGTAAAATGCAGAATGTGGAGGTTTCACCGATAGAACCGGGAATCAATCCCCAGAACATGGATGCCATGTCATAGGTCGCCGGTAAGCCTTGAGAGGCTTCGGCCAGCGGGGTAGCTTGTGAGAATCCGTCGGGCATTCCGGCAATCCAAACCTTGTCCCCCGAAATCATGGAAGGGTAGGAGAAGAAGAAGAATGCACGGGCTAATAAAGCGGGATTCCAGATATTCATACCGGTACCACCGAAAATCTCTTTACCGATAATCACGGCGAAGGCGGTAGATACTCCCACCATCCAGAGGGGTGCGTTGACCGGCATCACCATCGGGATTAATAATCCCGACACGAGGAATCCCTCGTTGATCTCGTGTCCTCTGATTTGCGCGGCGGTAAATTCTATCGCCAGTCCTACCACGTAGGAAACGATGATCATGGGCAATACTTTCCATAACCCGTAGAAGAACATTTCGAAAAGTCCGGATTCTACTCCCAAGGCTTTGAAGTGTTGGTACCCCACGTTGTAAATACCGAACAACAAGGCGGGAACCAGTGCCAGTACCACGATGATCATGGTTCTTTTCAAATCGATACCGTCCCTGATGTTACACCCTGAACTTGTCGTGCGATTAGGCACGAAAAGGAAAGACTCGAAACCGGTGAAAACGGAATGAAGCTTTTCCAGCTTGCCTCCCTTTTCGAATTTTGGTTTCTGCTTGTCTAAATATTTGCGTAAGAAATTCATCTTTATAATTTATGATTTGTGATTTATGATTTACGATTTATTGTCGCCAAGCGAATCTTAAATCGTCCATCTGCAATCGTCAATTAATTCAGTTCTCTAATCATTAACTCTATACCTTTTTCCAGAATCTCTTGAACGGGAGTCTTGGAGGTACAAACGAATTCACACAAAGCCATGTCTTCCGGTGCAATCTCGTACATGCCGAGTTGTTCCATCTTATCAAGGTCTTCGGCCAAAACTGCTTTCAGCAAGTACACGGGCAGAATGTCCATGGGAAGGACTTTCTCGTATTGTCCGGTAACCACGAAAGCCCGTTCTTCCCCGTTATAGTTCGCGTTCAGCGAATACTTCTTGTTCGGGCACAAGAATGACGGGAAGGTTTTGGAGAGCGAGAATTTGTTGAAGCCCGGCATAGCCCAGCCCAAAAATTCATAATTATCGCCTTCCGGGATAACCGTTACCATATTATTATAGTACCCGAGATAATTGTCCTCGTCGGTTTTATAACCCGTGAGCACGTTTCCGGATATAATACGTTGGTGTACTTGATTTTTCAAATTGCCTTTCACGAGGCACTTAATTTGGGCTCCCATGATCGTCTTGTAGTAAGCGGGTTTCTCCACCTCTGAACCGGCAATGGCGATCACTTTGCGGGCATCGAATTTACCGGTAGTGAATACCCGTCCGATGATGGCAAGATCCATGGCGTTTACCACCCACACGATATCCCCTTTGTTGATCGGGTTCAAATGGTGAATTTGTATCCCTACATTACCTGCCGGGTGCGGTCCGGAGAAATAATTCACGTCCACGTTTTTCAGTTTCGTGAAAATAGAGGTGGAAGGAGTCCCTTCTCTCAAATTGAGATTCACGTTTTTCTCGCACAATTTCTTTAAGCAATCGATTCCGGCTTGAAGCGCGGGAAGCTCATCCGCGAGGGTTACGTCATAATCCGGTGCAAGCGGTGCGGAATCAAATCCCGATACGAATATCGCTTTCGGCATATCTTCCGGGTTAGCGATGATGTCGTACGGGCGTTGTTTGATCATAGGCCAAACACCACTGTCGAGCAACTTTTCGATGATTTCTTTTCTGGAAAGTTGGTTCGCGTCGGCACTCCCGAAATCCCGGTATTGGATTTGATCATCCGCTTTGACGACAACTTCCAGTAGTTTTCTTCTTTCACCTCTGTTGACGGCTTCGATAGTACCGCTGATGGGTGCCGTGAATTTGACTTCGGGTCGGTATTTATTAATAAACAATACATCGCCCGCCTTCACTTGGTCGCCTACCTTTACTGCAAGTTTAGGAGTAAGTAACCGGAAATCTGTCGGTTTTACTGCATAGAGATTGCATTTCTCCACGTTTTTTACCACGTTTTCCGCTTCTCCTTTCAACTTGATATCAAGGCCTTTTTTCAGTTTTATCACCTTGGACATTGTTTTATTATATTTTTGATATGTAGATAATTATTTCTCTTCCACGCATAAAAATGGTGTTTTAAAAATACGTGCAAATATATAATCAATTATTGAATTTATTCAGTAATTCAAAGGTTAATTCTTGCAATAGAATGCTTTTTTTAGCTTTGAGTATCGGATTGGTATATTCCTATTTGGCATAGTATTTGTTGAGATTAGTGTGAAAATGATTAATATGATATTATCCAAAATAGTGATCGAGTTATGAAAGGTATGATAGTTTGTTGCTTTATAACAGTTCTGGCGATTTCGTGTAAATCCGCTAAGGAAAGCGTTTCTCTGACCGGAGTGAAGTGGGTGGCGGAAAGCTTGAACGGAAAAGAAATTAAATTCAAGGAGGCGCAGAGCGAGGTATTCTTTACTCTTGACGCCACCGATAAAAAGGTTTCCGGGAAAGCGGGTTGCAATCGTTTTTTCGGGACTTACGATTTGAACGAGTCGGAATTGGCGTTTAGCGGGATGGGGGCGACGAAGATGGCCTGCCCGGATATGGATATCGAGGCTTCGTTCTTCAAGGTGTTGGAAGATACAAAGAGTTTCGTGATCAAAAACGACAAGCTGACTCTGAAAGATGCCAACAACGTGATAGCGGTATTTAAGGCCTTGGATGAAAAGGCAGACAAGAAGAAAAAATAGTTTATAGTTTGATTTTTCGTGATAGAAAAGGGGCTTGTCGGTAACGATAAGTCCCTTTTAAATGTATCAAAACATCTATTGAAATATATCATCGGGCGGGGGAGGGTGTTTAAAACAGGATTTTGTAACTCAAATTCGGCAATATATCGCTTACTCTTTTTTTCTCTATCATATTCTTCGGTTCGTTATACTGGAGCCCGTGTTGTCCCGTGTACCCGGTTAAATTCAATAACTGAAGGCCGATTTCATGGGACACGTGTTTTTTATTTAACTTGTAACTAATCCCTAAATCTACGGTAAAGGCGGGGGCGAATTGCCGGCTGAATGCTCGTGTTTCGTCATAAGTGATATCTTTTTCGGCTAAAGATTTCGTTTCGTCAACCGGGGTGTAACGGTCGCCGCCTTGATAAGACATACGAAAGTTCAAGTTAAATATATTTTCTTGTTTTTGCCCAACCATCCATTCTTTACCTCCCAGAGCATTAAATATATATCCCCGGTCAAGTCGTGTATTCCGCCACACGTGATCCCCGCCGAGATATTCCGATTTAAAGACAGACCCTGTGAACAGGTAATAGTAGCCTTTATTCAGGTAACGTTCCAACGTGATATCCACCCCGTAATTATGTCCTTTACCCTTGTTCACGAGCTGCCTGTCCATGTAATAGGAATCGTGATTGATGATCGAAAAGGATGTTTCCGGCTCAACCGGCACGTCGAATAACGCTTGGTAGTAAGGTTCTATTTTCAAGTGAATATTTTCAGATATTCCCCAATCGTAAGTCAACACGAAATGATGAGCCTTGGCGAAATCCAATTCCTTATTTACTTTATCATCTCCCGTTTGTGGTGTCTGTACAAAATAGTAATCCAGTTTTTCACGACGGGAATGTAACCCGTAAGCGACTGATAATGCCTGTTTCGAGTTGAAATCCCATTTAAAAGCGAGGCGGGGTTCTATCGTCCATTTCGAACTTAACGTGAACATTTGTGCGTTTATGCCCACGTTGGTTGTCAGCTTATCCGTGAGTTTGAGAATGGAATTACTGTATACCGATATTACCATAGCTTCGCCTTTGCCTTTCACGATTCTTTCCATGGGTTTGTTTAACCCGAAATTGGGGGATAAATTGAAATTCAAGTCGTATAATAGTCCGGTAACGGTAATACCGGTGCGGTTCGTGTGTCCGGAACTATATTTCTTATTGAAGTAAGAATTAAAGACGATATCCAGATTCGCGCTTTTCATGTTTACAACAGGGAAATAAGTTAAGGCATCCCGGGAGGTCAGTTGTTTTACCCGCGGATGGTTGTCCGAGTAAGTAGCGGCTAACGAAGTCTTGAAGTAAGCATCGTTACCCGGGGCATACCTGTGTGTAATTCCCCCGGCTCCTTTTGTCATTGTCATCTTTATTTTTTGCCTGTCGTCGTATGTTTCCCATTTGGAGCGGTTTTCCTCCGCGTCGACTTTATTCATGTCAAGCAGACCGATGCCCCAAACGGAAAATGTACCAACCCCGCGTGTCGGGAAATTCAGTTTGAAGGTCAAATCTTGAAAATTGATACCCGTGTTAGCTGCAAGTCCTCCCATCAACGCGGTTGAAAAGAAACGGTAATTAAAGATATAAGAACTTCCTGATTTCTTGTTTATCGGACCTTCGGAAGCGATATCCAGTCCTAAGAATCCGATTTGAACGGCATGTTCGTGTTGCTCGTTATTCCCGTTCTTGACGGACATATCGAAGACGCCAGAAAGTGCGTTGTTGTATTCTGCGGGGAAAGCCCCGTTGAAGAAATCGGAATTGCCCATGACTTGACTGCTCAATCCCGAAAACAGACCTCCCCCGATGCCTGCCATGTCTGCGAAGTGTGTCGGGTTCGGGATTTCCACTCCTTCCAGTTTCCATTGCAGAAACTGAGGTGAATTGCCCCGGATGGCGATAGCGTTGCTTCCGGGAGCGCGGGCTACTCCGGCAAATGATGTTGCCAGACGGGCAGGATCGTCCAGTCCGCCCGCGTAACGATTGGCTTCCTCCACGCTGATCATGCGTCCCCCGGCGAGAGCCATGGGATTCAACGTGTGTTCCTTGTTTATGCTGGCTCTTACCACGACTTCTTCCAAATCTTGCGTGTTTTCCGACAGAAAAATCTCACGATACACTTCCTTCGCGGAAGTCAGTAATATTTCTTTTATCATGACAGGCTCGTAGCCTAGACAAGAAACTTGAATATCATATCTGCCGACGGGTATATTCTTGAAACGAAAATTCCCGAGACTGTCCGTTGTCGTCCCTACCGGTGGATTGACATGGCATAATATCACGTTCGCGTTCGGAACGGGCGCTCCCGATGCTGCGTCTTTAACCACGCCTTTTATCGTCTGTCCGGGGATATCTTTCCGGGGGACGGGAGAAAGAGGGACGATAATGATATGCCATCCTTTTATTTTGTACGTGAGTCCCGTGTTTTTTAGAATTTGTTCAAGTACTTTTTGAATTCCCGTGTTTTTTATATCAACCGTGATTTTCTTCCGGTCGTCCAGTTTGGCTTGACTATAAGCAACCGTGTATTTGCTTTGGGCTTCAATTTGTTCGAAGGTTTGTTTTATCGAGATGTTCTGTCCCGTGATGGTGATTCGGGTGTCTTGAGCGTACGATATAATTGAGATGAACAAGATGGAGAATAAACCGATTATTTTGAACGAGAGCATATTATTTTTTTATTAGTGTGACTTTATTGTTTTGTATCGTGTACCGGAAATCGCCTGTGACGTCCTGTAATATATCTAAAATCTCCGTGAGGCTTTCGTGGTGAACGAACTTCACCGTGTACGAGGCATTGGGGAAATCTTGTTTGTCATATTCGATGGATACGTCAAATCGGCGTTGCAGCGCACTAGTGATATCATTGAACGTGGTGTTCCGGAATATCAATAACCCGTCTTTCCAACCTGTGTTTTTTTCCGTGGCAATATTGACCTGCACGGATCGGTCTATTTTGCTATAAATGATTTGTTGATTGGGGCGAAGAATATACCCGCTGTCGTTTTCCTCTTGTTTTATTTTCACTTGTATGCTTCCGCTGTCGAGTGTCGCTATAGCTCTGTCGTTTCTTGGATAAGCGGAAATATTAAACTTCGTTCCGAGTACTTTCACGAGTAACGAACCGGTTTGCACGATAAATGGTTTCGTGGGGTTTTTGGTGACGGAAAAATATGCTTCCCCGTCCAGCGTGACCATGCGTGTTGTATCTTTGAACTTGGAAGGATAAGTGATTCTACTTCCCGAGTTGAGCAGAATCGTCGTTCCGTCCGGTAGGGTACATTCCCTTTGTTCGTTGTTGGAAGTGAAGACGGTGATCATTTTTACCTCTTGAGTCATGTAGAGGTAACCGCCCAACAGCAGAAGTGCCGGAACTATGACAGCGGCATATTTCATCCATGCACGTGTGGTTATTGGACGTCTTTTTTTATTTTCAATGCGTTGAATCGCGGCGTTTACCCGAGCGAGAGACTGGTACGTGCCGGCGTCCGCAGTCGCCGACAATTTGTCCCAAATTGTTCGTAAAGCCTGATCTTTCTCGGCAGCCCGGCGGTCGTCGATGATCCATTTTTGTATTTTTATTTCTGTCGCGGGGAGATACGAGTCGCTAAAGAACTGATCGAGTACCCGATAGATATAATTCTTTTTCATAGGTGTATTATTATATCATTAAAAACCGATAGAAACGCGTCCGGAGGTTTCCACTTTCCATTTCTGTGATTTATTGTCAAATTGATATTCTGCCCCGACACTTATGTCCGTGTCCTTTTTCACGTTAATGGATAGGGATGCCCCTGTGCCCGTGTGAGGAAACAGCGAATTGTAAACAGAGTGTAGGGAAGGAGCCCTCGCGAAAATGTACTGTCCCCGGATATTTAACCGGATGCGGTTTGCCGGAGTGTATTGTATCTTCCCGTTTACCCCCGTGATATTCTGCCAAAACAAGGATGCTGAATAATAAAATTGTTTGCTGAATAATCCTCCCGTTTCTATAAACAGTTTTTGTGTCGGTTGCCAGCGTATAGCCCCGTGTATAGAAATATACTTGCCCATTCCGGGGTAGAACATCTGTTTCCTGTTTCCCGCGAAAGATAATTGCCTGTAAACGGGATTCTGTTGGGAACGGTAGACGTCTGTCCGTGTCGGTGTGCTTCTTGTCATGGCGGGATAAGAGTAGAGAAAAGGAAGTGGCTTCCGGTATGAATATTCCGGTTTAATACTTGATGGGCGTGTCGATCCTAACTTTGTCGGGGTGTTTATTTTTTCTTTTTTTTCCACCGTTTGGGTGAATCCCGGGGAGGCAGATGCAAGAATCATAATTATTGATATTGCTATTCGTGCTTTCATAACATTTTTCTTTTGTTGTTGTTTACATGATTAATACAACCAAGTAGTGTATCGCTCCCGACCGGAAATGTATTTTTCTTGCTAAAGAAAGAATATCAAGAAGCTTGATATAACCTGCCGGATTTCCTGTAAAGCCAGACTTAGTTGGTTCTCAACCGTTTTCTTTGAAATATTCAGTTCTTGTGCGATCTCGTTATTGGAAAGCCTGTTGTCCCGGCTCATTTGATAAATTCTTTTTCTTTGAACAGGCATTTTGCAAATCGTCATTTCTATCAAAAGCTGAATTTCTTTCGCGAATAGGATTTCATCCGAACTGTCTGTTACGGGATTGAAATTGCTGAAGCTGTCTATAAACGTGTCTTCAATCAGCTTGTGTTTCAGAAAATTCAAAGCTGAATTTCTTGCCATCGTGTAAAGATATGGACCGAGAGGTTTCTCCGGATTTAAGGTTGTCCGGTTCACCCACAACTTAATAAATACGTCTTGCGCTAAATCTTCCGCGTCTGCTTCCGATCTGATAATGCCGCGAATGAATGATTTGACTTTTGGGAAACATGTAATAAACACATTTTCAAAAGCTTCATGATTACCATGATGGAGCGATTCAACTTCTGTTTCCTTCATTATAATATTTATTCCATAGTCATTTATTATAAATACAACCAAGTCGCACGATACTCCCGACTTTGAGGACGTAAATGTAATACCCGCGGGATAGGAAAATGGGAAAAATAGAGAATTTAATTTTTTAAGTTTATTTGTTACAAATAATTATTGAAGAAAAGACCGTTTTCAAAAAAACAGTTATCTTTACCTCGAAATTATAAGTATCCACATTTTGAGAACAATTCTTAGATTTATACTGGTTTAATATTTAGCCCTGTAAACCGCGGGCTAATAATTCTTTCGTTCGAGTAATTCTACTTGAAAAGGTTTTCTATTTCATTTTTATTCATGGCATTGCTCTTTTGAAGGGCATGGGACGCGTGTTGTAGCGCGATGTCGTGAATCATAACAAGACTTTCAAAGAATATTAGGTACAGTATAGAGCATGAGAACAGAGTATACATGGGAAATAAAGATTAAAAACACTCCCGCTTTAGAAAGAAAATGTAACCGATGTAATTGTAATAAATTTTATTGCAGCAACAAATTCAGAATGAACGCGCAAAAAAAGAACATTGATGTATGGCTGATTTACAGGTGTATGGAATGTGACAGTACATATAATTTGACGATATTGTCACGTACAAAACCCGAACTGATAAGAAAAGATTTGTTCACCAAGTTTTCGGACAATGATGAAGATATAGCTTGGGAATATGCTTTCTCGCTCGAAACGGCACGGAAAAACAATGTAAAATTTGATTACAATAGTGTTGAATACGAGATAGAGCATGATAATATTTCGATAAATGATATACTGAACGCGGGAGATGAATCGGTAGTATTCAAGATTCAAACCGGTTTTGAATTTGAACTTAAATTATCCTCCGTTATTCGCTATTGTTTAGGTGTATCTGCAAGTCAATTAAATCAAATGATTGAAGTTGATGCTGTTTTTACCCCCGAAGGCTATCCGATAAAGAAGCATAAAGTCAAGAATGGAGATATTGTATTGATAAACAAAGAGAAGTTACAAGGTATCAAATCTTTGGGTAGCGTTTGATTTTTAGGAATTTCTATTTCGAGATTACCGGAAAAGTCCTTCTTGAACGGGGCGAAAAATCTCTTGTCCGCTGTAGCTTGCACGAGGTTCTTCGCTTTGTTCGAGAGGGGCTTTTCCGGTGATGTCAGATAACTTCAGCTACCACGAATGTACTTCCCCCGATATAGATCATGTCATCGGGAGTGGCAGCGGCTTTCGCTGCCGCGTATGCTTCCGCGACGGTCGGGTACGTTTTACCGTGTAAATGGTGGGCTGCCGCTTTTCCCGCCAATACATGCTCATCCATTGCCCGGGGGATAGACGCTTTACAGAAATAGTAGATCGCGTCTTTCGGTAAGATATGCAATACGCTATCCACGTCTTTGTCGTTCACCATGCCCATGACGAAATGGAGGCGTTCGTACTTGCACGTTTCCAGTTGAGCCGCGATTTCCGTCAACCCGTCGATATTGTGTCCCGTGTCGCAAACCGTGTAAGGGGCACGGGATAATTCCTGCCAACGCCCGAGTAATCCCGTGTAACGAATCGTGTTCGCTATACCGTTATATATATGTTGATCCGAAATGTTTATCCCTTGCGCCCGTAGACTCAATACCGTTTCCAAAACTGCGGGGATGTTTTTGCGTTGGTACAATCCTTTCAGATCCGGATGCAGGTTGTCGAACGTGATGCCTTGCTTGTTTTTTAGATTGTAAGTGTTGCCCGGGGTGCGCTCCGCGTTCCAGTTGTCGGAAGCAAATTCAAGCGTCGTACCGCACTCTTTGGCTCTCCCGATAAACACGAAATCGGTATCGGCATCCCTCGTGCCGACGATTGCCGGAACGTTTGGCTTGATGATTCCCGCTTTCTCGCGGGCGATCTTTTCCAGTGTATCTCCCAGAAGTGCCATGTGGTCGAATGAAATATTCGTGATCACGGAAGCCAGAGGCGTGATGATATTCGTGGAATCGAGCCGTCCGCCCAACCCGACCTCTATCACGGCGATGTCCACTTGTTGATCGGCGAAATACTTGAATGCCATGGCTACCGTCATTTCGAAAAATGACGGTTTGATACCCGTGAAAAGAGTTTTGTTCTCTTCCACGAAGTCAATCACGTATTGTTCCGGCATCATTTCCCCGTTAATCTTGATTCGTTCGCGGAAATCCTTCAAATGAGGGGAGGTATATAATCCGGTCTTGTATCCCGCTGTTTGTAAAATAGAAGCGAGCATGTGTGACACGGAACCTTTCCCGTTGGTTCCGCCCACGTGTATCGTTTTGAACCGGTGATGCGGCGCACCGAAATGCTCGTCCAGTTTTAACGTGTTATCCAGATTGGCTTTGTACGCGGCTTTTCCCTCGCGTTGATACATGGGAAGTTGGGCGAACAGCCATTCTAAAGTTTCATTGTAATTCATATATCCTCTGTATTAAAACAAGTTCTCGTTATTGAACGGGCAAAAGTAGTAAAAATATGATGAGGGTATCATCTTGCAAAACGATTTGTTGTTTCTCGTCTAATTGGTGGACATCGTGCGGGTATCACTCTTTTTAGATGTTTCTTGGTAAATATGTGTTGTTTTATAATATTTGTTTTTAAATAGTTACATGGTTTGGTTGAAGTATTTTGATTTATTTTTACTAACTTTCAGTCCTGAAAATATCGTGTTGATAGTAGTATGATTTATTAAGAGAAAGAATATATGGGAAAAGAAGTACAGACCATCTTGAATCTTTTGAGTGAAGGTATCGTTGTGGAAGGTGATATCCGGACGACGAAAGATATACGGATTGACGGCACGCTCGTTGGTACGGTGCAGACCAATGGTCGTTTGGTTTTGGGTCCTGCCTCCAAAGTGACCGGAGGGGTAAATTCCCCGAGTATAGATATTTACGGGCAAGTTGAAGGGGACATCGTTTCGACAGGCTCTATCGTGTTGAGAAAAGACTCGAAAATCAAGGGAACGATAACCACACGCACGATGATTGTTGAGGCGGGAGCGACTTTTAACGGGGAGAGCAAAATGGTTGTCGACAAGGGGAAGAGTGAGTTGCCAAGTGGGGGTGAAAAATAAATAATGCAGATTATTTACATCGTTTTCGATGAAAAGATATAAATTTGCAGCGAAATTATTGACGATATATGGCTAACGATAGTAAAATAGTTCCGGTTCCGGTACTCAGGCGGATGCCTGCTTATCTTTCATTCGTGAAAACCTTGCAGAAGCAGGGAGAGAAGTACGTGTCATCGACAAGAATAGCCGAATACATGGAAATTGATGCCACGCAAGTGACGAAAGATCTATCACATACCGGGATATCCGGTAAGACTCGGGTGGGGTACGAGGTGGACAATTTCGTGGAAATCCTTGATGATTTTCTCGGGTTCAATAAGATGAATAACGCTTTTCTCGTGGGAGCCGGTTCGTTAGGAGGAGCCTTGTTGCAAGATAAGGGATTGAGAAACTTCGGTCTGAATATCCAAAAGGCTTTCGACGTGGATAAATCGAAAATCGGCACGAAAATCAATGACGTGGAGATATTTCATATCGATCAGTTCCGCGGTATGCCCACCGAATGTAACGTGGCCATCGGAATCATCACGGTTCCGGCAGATTGCGCGCAAGCGGTAGCCGATTTAATGGTGGCATGGGGAATCAAAGCCATTTGGAATTTTACCCCTGCGCGCATTAAAGTACCTTCGCATATAGCTGTCCAGAATAGTACTATTTACACGAATCTGGCAATCCTGTTCAATAAATTACACGGGCAGGAATAGGTTCAATCTTTTTTGGTTAGGTGTGTCACAAGGGTTTTGCCGGGGATAATCTCTACCGGTGGATGTTGTTTGCTGTTTGTTTGGGGGGTAAAAGAATGGGAAGACATGTTTTTCAAGTGTGTTAAATAAGCGTATTTTTTGCAAAAACGTGGGCTAAGAGTGGGCGATAAGTAGGCGAAGTGTAGGCGATGCCGCCTAACAGTCAGGCAACAGTCGCCTAATAGCCGTCCTATGGTATAGGTTTACGGGCTGTCGTGGGGTGTTTAAATATTGGAATGCGCAGAACGGGCTAACTCGTCAAGTGTTTGATAAAATTTCGGATTCACGCCTGAACCGATGTAAATGATTTTTTTGTCCGGGGAGATTATGACTTGGGACGGGTAGGCGAGAATCCCGTAATCTCGTGTGATTGTCATTTCTGGGGAACAAAATAGATTTTTCCATGGTAAATCGTTTTTCTTGATGGCTTGTAGCCATTTTTCTCTCGTGTCGTTGCAGCATACTCCCACGAATTCAAATAAAGTGTGATATTTCCTGTAATAATTCTTTAAATGTGGAAATTCGGCGATGCAATAGCCGCACCAACTTCCCCAAAAATCAAGTATAATGTATTTGTCCTTGAAGGAAGATAACGAGATTTGATTCCCGTTTGTATCGGGGAGAAGGAAATCCGGGGCGATGCTCCCTGTCGTAAGTTCTTTATGTCGTTGTTGGGTCTGTATTTGCTGTGTCGAGAATGACACGATATGATTAAGTCGATTTTTTAATTTTCCGTCGCGGATTTTCGGGTTCAAGCTGTTGTATAAAGGTGGTACACTATCCGTGTCCATGCTGCTAAGGTAAATGGCGGAAGCCTCCCTGTCGGGGTGTTGTTTTATGTAGTTATATTTAAGTGCTTGTATTTCGTTCCCGATTTTCTTGTAGCGATTGTATATTTTATTTTTCTCTGTTTGTGGGGCATCTTCCTTGAAAAGCGAGTCTAAAACCATATCACATTTCGTGTTTTCAACAAGCAGGTGAATGTATGTTTTTTTGTACTCGGCTAATTGTGAATTTAGTTCTGAACCGGATATGGAATAAGATAAATAATCGGGAAAAAATTCACCTGAAATATTTATTTGTTCGTTCGGTGTGATATAGAGATCTATTGTTTTGGATGAAGCCCAATAGGTGTTGCCATCCGGGTAAAGAACTTGTCCCTTGCCGGGAATAAGCTGAATCATCTGTAAGTCGTTAAGGGGTAAGTCGATCGTGAATTTCCCGTTTTTGGCAACAGTCTTAAAACTTGGTAATTCGGTATCTCCCCGGTAACGATTGATCGAATCCGGGTGCAGGCTCGTGTGTATTCCGTAAATCGTATCATTACCGATTCCCTTGATATACCCGGTAATGGTATGTTTTTGTTCGCATGATATCATTGAAATACATAGAAATGCCGCGAGTATGGTGTAGATTGTTTTCATTCTTCTTGATTTTTTGTAACAGGTTAAAAGTATGCTTTTTTGTTGGGTTTTCCAATAAAATGTGAATTCTTGTACCCTGTTTTTTCGCATTGTTCGTTCATTTATTAATATTTATTAAATAACAAGAGAGGAGGTGATAAAAATACGTATCAAGTGAAACTTATTCATGAAAACCTTTTCATAGAAAGTAAAATTGGAGGCTATTACACGATGTTCCTCAATTACTTCAATTTACATTTAGTGGTGAATGGAGGAATTAATATCGATTAGAATGATGATTTTTTATAGTTTATTTTATATATCACTTTAAATCATTTTATGTTATGAAGATTTTTTTGTTTTTAGGTGTCGTTTTTTGTTTGTTTTTTGCACAGAAAGGTGTGAGTCAAAGTCGGACGATTGGGAGTGTGTTGGACACATTGTCAAGGGATAGTGCAATTGTGACATTAGTGAACGAATCTTACCGGGTGATGGAGGGGCGAGATTGTTTGATGAATGTTAAAAATAAGTTCGATTTTGCTGGTGTGATGGATTGTAGGAAAGGGAGAAGGATAACATTTATGGAAGAAGGGACGATTGATGAAAAAGTTTTCAAGAAAGTTTTTTCAAAAGAGCGTATGGCTGAGTTGAGGGGACAGAGTTTCACGATAGTTTGTATTATTGATTCGACGGGATGCGTGCACGAGATTATTCGTTTTCTGTTGGCTTCTGCCCCGGGATTGACTTTCGAGGAGGTAGAGCAAGTGGAAAAAGAGATGCAAGGGTTCAAGATTAAGCTATTGGGCGTGGGAACCCCGCGTGTGCCACCTTACGATTTGTTCGGGTATCGTTGTGATTTCAAGAGGCTTTATGAGAACTACGAGGTTAATCAGGCAAGAGAGTTGAAGGATCCTGTTGAGTTGTGGGAAGAGATAAATAGGATAAACGAGCAGAAAAATCTAGAAAAGTCACGAAGGGATAGGCGAGGAAGTGTTGGGTTGTAAACCTGATAATATCTGCTTCGAAAAGATGTTGGCAAGTGCTTGCCTGTTGTGTTCTTGCTCTCCACGTGATTCGGTCACGTGGAGAGGTGTACTTTTTTTTATTCGAATACGAAATATAGATATGATTCTTGTAAGTTTGTATTATCTTTGTTTGAGTAATAAACAATATAAAGCCCATGGGAAGCGAAGGTTTACAAGAACGGTATATCAATCCTTACACGGATTTCGGGTTCAAAAAATTGTTCGGTACGGACATGAACAAAGATTTGTTGATCAGTTTCCTGAATGCTTTGTTGCACGGGGAACAGATGGTGAAGGATGTTACTTATCTGAATACGGAACACCTCGGTACTCAAGAGATTGACCGGCGTGCCGTGTTCGACGTGTATTGCGAGAATGAACAGGGCGAGAAATTTCTCGTGGAAATGCAAAAGGGAGAGCAGCAGTTTTTCAAAGATAGAAGTTTGTTTTATTCAACTTTTCCCATTCGGGAACAGGCGGTAAAAGGGAAAAACTGGGATTACGAGTTAAAAGCGGTTTACACCATTGGAATCCTTAATTTTACTTTCGACGAGAAGGACGGTTATTACCATCATGAAGTAAAATTACTGGATACCCGCACAAAAGAAGTATTCTATGACAAGCTTACTTTCATTTACTTGGAAATGCCCAAGTTCAACAAGGCCGAGTCGGAGCTGGAAACGATGTTTGACAAGTGGATGTTTGTTTTGCGGAATCTTTCCGGACTCATGGAGCGTCCGGCGGCATTGCAGGAACGTGTTTTCGAACGTCTTTTCAAAGCGGCGGAAATTGCCGGGTTTTCCCAACAGGAACTATTTGAATACGAGGATAGTTTAAAAGTTTTTAGGGACTGGTATAGCGTGATGAAAACGGCTGTAAAAAAGGGTAGGGCAGAAGGAATAGAAGAGAGTAAAATGGAAATAGCCCGAAACCTGAAAGCCTTGGGAGTTCCGATTGAGGTTATCGTTAAAAGTACGAACTTGTCGATGGAAGAGATTGAGAAGTTGTAAGAGTTTTGTATTTTTCTTAAATGTAGTCGATTAAATCTGATCGAATCTATTACTCGTGTGTTGTTTTTCCGATGTTTTTTCGTACTTTTGCAACTTGTAAATTACAATTAGTAATAACTAAAAGAAAGCAGAATGGTAAAGATTAAATTTCCCGATGGGAATGTAAAAGAGTTCGAGTCCGGGGTTACCGGCATGGACATAGCTAAGTCGATTAGCCATAAGCTGGCTAAGGAAGTGTTGTCGATATCCGTCAATGGAGTCACGTGGGACTTGACGCGGGGGATAACGACAGACGCCGAGATTAAGCTGTATACATGGGACGACGAAGAGGGACGCCATGCTTTCTGGCACTCGTCTGCACACCTTATGGCAGAAGCTTTGCAGGCTCTTTACCCGAATATCAAGTTCGGTATAGGACCGGCTATCGAGAATGGTTTCTACTATGACGTGGATCCCGGAGAAGGTGTTGCCATCCAAGAGAAAGATTTAGTGGAGATTGAAAAGAAAATGTTGGAGTTGGCAAGGAAAAACGAGGAGTATTGCAGGATAGACGTTAGCAAGCAAGAGGCGTTGAATCATTTTTCATCCCTCGACGAAACATATAAAGTTGAGTTAATCAATGATTTGGAAGACGGTACGATCACGTATTACCGTCAGGGTGATTTCACGGACTTGTGTCGCGGACCGCACTTGCCGGATACATCCTATATCAAAGCGATCAAGTTGACATCCGTTGCCGGGGCATACTGGAGAGGGGACGAGCACAAGAAGATGCTGACCCGTATCTACGGTATCACTTTCCCGAAGCAGAAGATGTTGGACGAGTGGATCGTGTTGATGGAGGAGGCGAAGAAGCGTGACCACCGCAAGATAGGCAAGGAGATGGAATTGTTCATGTTCTCTCAAGCCGTGGGTTCGGGATTACCCATGTGGTTGCCGAAAGGCGCCATGTTGCGCGACCGTTTGGAGGCTTTCTTGAGAAAGGTACAGAAGAAATACGGTTACGAGCAGGTAATTACCCCGCATATCGGTAACGTGAACTTGTACAAGACTTCCGGGCATTTCCAGAAGTACGGGAAGGATAGTTTCCAAGTGATCACCACGCCGCAAGAAGGCGAGGAGTTCATGTTGAAACCGATGAACTGCCCGCATCATTGCGAGATATACAAGTTTAAGCCCCGCTCGTACAAGGATCTTCCGGTGCGTTTTGCCGAGTTCGGTACGGTGTATCGTTACGAGCAGAGTGGTGAATTGCACGGGTTGACAAGGGTACGCGGTTTTACTCAAGATGACGCTCACTTGTTCTGTACGCCCGATCAATTGAAGGAGGAGTTCAAGAAAGTGATTGATATTATATTCACGATTTTCAAAGCGTTGGATTTCGAGAATTTCACGGCGCAGGTATCGTTGAGAGACCCGAATAACAAGGAGAAATATATCGGTTCGGACGAGAACTGGGAGAAGGCGGAAACTGCCATCATCGAGGCTGCTGCCGAGAAAGGTCTGACAACTACCGTGGAATTGGGTGAAGCCGCGTTCTACGGTCCGAAGTTGGACTTCATGGTGAAAGACGCTATCGGTCGGAAATGGCAATTGGGTACGATTCAAGTGGATTACAACCTGCCGGAACGTTTCGATTTGGAATACACGGGTGCCGATAACCAGAAGCATCGTCCGGTGATGATCCACCGCGCGCCGTTCGGAAGTATGGAGCGTTTCGTGGCGGTTTTGATCGAGCACACGGGTGGTAAATTCCCCTTGTGGTTGACCCCGGATCAGGTTGTAGTGCTTCCGATTAGCGAAAAATATAACGATTACGCGGAAAAAGTTGTAAATTTCTTAAATAATTCCGACATTCGCACCGTTTTAGACGACCGTAACGAGAAGATAGGTCGGAAGATACGTGATAACGAGTTGAAAAAGATTCCTTACATGTTGATTGTCGGGGAGCAGGAAATGAACGAAAATAAAGTTTCCGTGCGCCGTCAGGGTGAAGGTGACAAGGGAGCGATGTCGACGGAAGAGTTTGCAGAGATGATAAATAAAGAGGTAGAGATGCAGTTGAACGCTATCTACAATGAAAATAAATAATAAAAGGAGGATTAATTATAGCAAGGACAATGGAATTTAGGGGCAGAGGTCAAAGTGACAAGCCACAGCACAGAATTAACGAGCAGATAAGAGCCGCTTCTGTGAGAGTCGTTGGTGAAAACGTGGAACCGGGGGTTTATCCCGTGAAAGAGGCTTTAGCGATGGCTGAAGCTGCCGGAGCGGATCTGGTAGAAATATCTCCCAATGCCGATCCACCCGTGTGCAGGATTATTGATTATAGTAAGTTTCTGTACCAGTTGAAGAAAAAGCAGAAAGAGATTAAAGCCAAGAGCGTAAAAGTGGTCGTGAAGGAGATTCGTTTCGGACCCCAGACAGATGATCATGATTTCAATTTCAAGTTGAAACACGCGATTGAGTTCTTGAAAGAGGGTGCTAAGGTGAAAGCCTACGTTTTTTTCAAGGGACGCTCTATCTTGTTTAAGGATCAAGGGGCTACATTGTTGGAACGCTTTGTCGATGCTTTGGAAGATTACGGTAAATTGGAATCCGCTCCCATGTTGGAGGGGAAGAAGATGATTGTGATGATTACTCCTAAAAAATAGTTTAGAATTTGGGTTTTAGAATTTAGAATGAAATCTAAAATTTAAAATCTAAAATTTGAATTGAAAGGATTTTTTATAATTACATATTCTGAAACACAATTAAATTTAGAACAAATGCCAAAGATGAAGAGTGTAAGTAGCGCGAAGAAAAGATTCGTTCTGACCGCTACCGGGAAGATTAAAAGAAAACATGCTTTCAAAAGTCATATTTTGACGAAAAAAGCAACGAAGAGAAAAAGAAATTTGACTCATAGCACGATCGTTGATCCTAGCAATGTGGCTGGTGTGAGAAAGATGCTTTGTATCTAAGAAATTTAAAAGTAATTAACCGGAATGTTATGCCTGACAAGTTTCTGAAAAGAACGCTAATATTCAAAAAAAACAAGAATTATGCCAAGAGCTAAAAATGCCGTTGCTTCGAGAGCACGTAGAAAAAAGGTTTTAAAACAGACCAGAGGTAACTTTGGTGCAAGAAAAAATGTCTGGACGGTTGCTAAAAACACGTATGAAAAAGGTTTGACGTACGCGTACCGTGACAGAAAGAAGAAAAAATCAGAATTTAGAGCACTGTGGATTCAGAGAATTAATGCCGCGGTTAGAATGGAAGGTTTAACTTACTCCAAATTTATGGGCTTGGTTCATAAGGCTGAAGTAAACATGAACCGTAAAGTTCTTGCTGATCTGGCTATGAATCAACCGGAAGCTTTCAAAGCTGTTGTGGCGAAAGTGAAAGAGTTAGCTTAGTAATTATAAAATATCGGAAAAAGGCTGCCCTCGGGTAGCCTTTTTTTTTAATTAAAATGTTACCTTTGCGTGTCAGTGGTATATTTTATTTATTTAGAATAATGAAGATTGCATTACTAGGATACGGGAGAATGGGAAAAGCTATCGAACGATTGGCTCGGGAGCGCGGTCACGAGATTGTTTTAATCGTGGATGAAACAAATCGGGCTTCGTGTACGGACGAGCAGTTGAAGCAAGCGGATGTGGCGATAGAGTTTACAACCCCGGCTGTTGCCGTGGATGATTACGGCTGGTGTTTTCGCAACGGGGTTCCCGTGGTATCCGGTACAACCGGGTGGTTGGAGAGATGGAGCGAAGTGACGGAATTATGCAACGAAACGGGGGGTGCGTTCTTTTACGCGTCGAATTACAGTATAGGGGTGAATATATTTTTTCACTTGAACCGATGGTTGGCTAAGACCATGGCGGGGTTTGATAATTATAAGGTATTCGTGGAGGAAACGCACCATGTACATAAACTGGATGCACCCAGTGGTACGGCAATTACTTTGGCTGAAGGAATTTTAGAGGAACACCCGAAATATTCTTCTTGGAAACTGGCTGAAGGAGAGGTGAAAGCCGGCGAGTTGCCGATCAAGGCAAAGCGTGAAGGAGAAGTGCCCGGTATTCATGCCGTGACGTATAAATCGGAAGTGGACGAGATTCAGATATATCATTCCGCCTTTTCCCGTGACGGCTTTGCTCAAGGTGCCGTGATGGCTGCTGAATTTCTTGCCGGGAAGAAGGGGGTTTACGGGATGGATGATCTTTTGGAGTTGAAAGTTAAAAACTAAAAGTTTAGAATTAAGAACGAAGATATGAGAAATGTATTGACAAATAAATGGTTTAAGTTCGGAATAGTTCTTTTTATATACTTGTTGTGGACGTTGTGGGTACAGAGTTGGTGGTTGCTGATCGGGGTACCTGTATTGTTTGATATCTATATCTCGAAGAAAGTACATTGGGCATTCTGGAAGAAAAAGAACGTGGAGAAGCAAACGAAAGCCGTCGAGTGGATTGATGCTTTGATATTTGCCGTTATTGCCGCCACGCTGATCAGAATGTTTTTTTTCGAGGCGTACACGATCCCGACGTCTTCCATGGAGAAAACCATGCTCGTGGGGGATTATTTGTTCGTGAGTAAGGTCGCTTACGGACCGAAGTTGCCGAACACCCCTTTATCAGTACCTTTTACACATCATACCTTACCTTTCACGCAATCCACGAAAGCGTATTCCGAGGCAATACAGTGGCCTTACAAGCGCATCGGCGGATTAGGCAAGGTGAAACGGAATGATATTGTCGTGTTTAATTTCCCAGCGGGGGATACGGTTGTCGTGGGGAACGAGAATCCGGACTATTATTCACAGATACGTAGCCATGCGAACTACATGGAGCAGGTTGCTAAAGAAAAAAATATGGATTTGACACCGGAAGAAGCATGGACGTTTGCCCGGAATCAAATATGGAAAGAGAAGGACATCATCGCCCGCCCGGTGGATAAACGGGAAAACTATATCAAGAGATGCGTGGGGATGCCGGGAGATGTGTTGGAGATGAAAGATGCCGTGTTATACGTGAACGGGCAAAAGGAAGAGAATTACGCTACCATGCAGTTGAATTATCATATTAAGGTGACTTCCCCGTTTAATCAATTGAAGTTGCAGGAGATGGGGATTGCTTTGGATGACATTCAATATTACAATAATAATTATAAGTTGCCTTTAACACCGGAGATGTTGGAGAAGATCAAGGCGATGCCTAACGTGGTTTCTGTTACTCGAGAGACGGAGCGGGGAGAGGTGTTCCCGTATAGTGAGGCTTACCCGTGGACGAGAGATGATTTCGGTCCGCTGCCGATTCCGAAGAAGGGGGAAACGATTGATCTGACTATCGAGAATTTACCTTTGTACGAGCGTATTATCGGGGCTTACGAGGAGAATAAGCTGGAAGTGAAGGATTCCGTTATCTATATAAACGGGAATCCGGCGGATAGATATACCTTCAAAATGGATTACTATTGGATGATGGGTGATAATCGTCATAATTCGGCGGACTCCCGTTACTGGGGATTCGTGCCCGAAGATCATATCGTGGGTAAGGCTTATTTCATCTGGCTTTCCTTGGATAAGGATAAATCTTTCTTGGGTAAGATACGATGGAACAGGATGTTCCGGTTTATACATTAAAAAAAAGCGGCTTAGCCGCTTTTTTTGTTAATTAATTTATTAACTTGTCAGTGTTTTGAAATACTACAATTATGGCAAAGAGTAAAACTAAAAAGACATTTGTATTAGATACGAACGTTATCCTTCATGATTATAGATCGATTTACAATTTCGAGGATAATGATATCGTTATCCCGATAACGGTACTTGAAGAGTTGGATAAATTCAAACGGGGAAATGACCAGATTAATTACCACGCGCGGGAGTTTGCGCGGGAATTGGATCAGATTTCGGGGGAGGATTTCTTTGTTAAAGGAGCTTCTTTGGGTAAAGGCAAAGGAAATCTTTTTATCCAGACGGGAGTGCCGTTTAACGAGAAGATAAACGAGTCGTTCAGTGAGGATATTCCGGATCACAGGATATTGGCTATTGCCGCTTATATTACAGAGAAGAGGAAGGGTGAAAAGGTTGTTTTGGTGTCGAAAGATATGAATTTGAGGATGAAAGCGAGGTCTCTGGATATTTTGGCAGAGGACTATAAGACGGATCAAGTGAAGAATTTGGAAGTGTCGTTGAGCAAGTGCGTGATCACGAAAGAGGATTTCTCGCAAGACTTGATCGCCAAACTTTACGAGAGCGGGGAAGCCGGGGTTCCGGTGGAAACGTTCTTCCCGAAAGAGGATATTAAAGGAAATAATTATTACATATTAAAGAACGGCAGTAATTCCGTTCTGGCCTGTTATGATCCTACGCGGAGAGTTGTGCGGAAAGTGGAGAAGTTGAATACTTTCGGAATCTACCCGAAGAACTCGGAGCAGGCATTCGCGTTGGATGCATTGATGAACCCGAATATATCCCTTGTTGCCTTGAGCGGTAAGGCGGGAACGGGTAAGACATTGTTGGCGTTAGCGGCGGCATTGCAACAAAATAAGGCTTTCGAGCAGATTTATCTGGCTCGTCCTATCGTGGCATTATCCAATAGGGATTTAGGGTATTTACCGGGTGACGTGAACGAGAAAGTAGGTCCTTATATGCAGCCTCTATTCGATAATCTGGCGGTTATCAAGCATCGTTATAATATGCATAGTCAGGAGAACCGCTTGATTGATGATATGTTGAAAGACGAACGTTTGGTTATTTCCGCGTTGGCATACATCCGCGGACGGAGCTTGTCAAACGTGTTCTTTATCGTTGACGAAGCCCAGAACCTTACCCCGCATGAGGTGAAGACGATTATCACACGTGCCGGAGAAGGGGTGAAGATGGTGTTCACGGGAGATATTGACCAGATCGATTCTCCTTATCTGGATCGTCAGTCTAACGGTTTGTCACATCTGTTCGACCGAATGCAGGGACAAGAGATTTTCGCCCACGTGCATCTGGAGAAAGGGGAACGGAGTTACCTTGCAGAGGTGGCTAGTAACTTGTTGTAATAGTCGAATTAGTAGTTTATAAGGTTTATAAAGTTCATAAAGTTTATAAGGTTCATAGCCCCCTGCGGGGCGCTTTGTCCACGACAGCTTTAGCTGTCGATAAATATAGTCCGAAGGACACCCGTCACTTTATAAACCTTATAAACTTTATGAACTTTATAGACTCATTTTATGAATATATTGGGATTTCTGGGTGCGGCAATTCTGTTGACATTGATGCCGGGACCCGATATTTTGTTCGTGATAACACAAAGTATTATCCGGGGAAAAAAGGCGGGAATCATTTTTGCTTGTGGGTTGTGTACCGGGTTGATCGTTCACACGGCGGCAGTCAGTTTGGGACTTTCCTTGATTCTGTACAAATCTCCGGTGGCCTTTGCCGTGCTGAAGTATCTGGGGGCGGGGTATTTAATCTATCTGGGTATCAAGTCTTTTATTCATCGTAACGAGAACTCGATGGAGTTGCCTGCATCCGGGGGAGCGGAATACAAGCTATACCGCAAGGGTATTCTGATGAATGTCTTGAATCCCAAGGTTCTCGTGTTTTTCATAGCGTTTTTTCCCGGATTCGTCAATCCGGCAACGGAGAATCCGGCAGGTGAATTCCTGTTGCTGGGCGTGCTTTTTATGGCACAAGCTATCGTTATATTCTCGCTGGTAGCTCTGTTGGCAGACCGGTTATCCCGTCGTTTGATGCAAAACAACCGTTTCTCGTTGATTATGCATATCATCGAGTCGTTGGTGTATTTCGCTATCGGTATCAGTTTGATCTTCGTGACCGTGGGATCAGAACTTCCTCAAGCGTAATATGCGGGGGATATATGTTGAAATATGACGCGCTTTTTTCGTATCGTAGACGTCGGCTATTTTAATTAAAATAGCTGTTTCTTCCACACCGCCGAATCCCGGGTTTATCGCCGTGCCGAATGATTTCATCGAGGGCGACAGGCTCATGTAGGCGTTCACGAGAGGAGGTATGTTTTCCCCTTGTTCACGCACGTAACGGGAAAGTATCCTGTAATCTTCCTCGTAACTGTTCCCGCAGAGGATGCTGCCGAGTTTTCTATCGTCGATATGTATTTCCAAAGGAACGATAGGTTCAACCAATCCTTCGTTGTCTTTAAAATACTTGCGCATGAAGAAAAGTATCATGTCGCGGGCTTTTATGTTGAAGCTGGTGTACATGGTGACTTTACCGAAGAAGTATTCCATCTCCGGGTTCTCCACGGTAAGGGCTCCCAATCCGTCCCATAGATTATCCAAGGCAAAAAGGGATTTCCGTCCCATTTTGGTGGATTGATACAAAGGTTGAACGAAAGAGCGTCCGAGTTCTATCATCTTGGTGAGGTACTCCTTTTTGAAGCGCTCTGAAAAACGGAATAACTCCGTGGTCGCGAGATTGGGCTCTCCCTCTGCGTTCAGAGAGAGGTTGTCGCAAAGGATATAACGGTAGCCACCCAGTATTTCCTGCTCTTTCGGGTCCCACACGATAAGTTGCTGATAGGGTACCTGTTCATCCACGTCGAACGGGTCTATATCTACTTCTTTTCCTGTCCCGCCCCCCGCTGTCCTGAAAGTCAATTCACGTAACCGTCCGACCTCTCTCATGAGGTTGGGACTGTTGAAGGCATTGAACGAGTATATTTCATTATTGCCTTTATTGGTTTTCCGGATAAATCTTTCTTCCGTTAATTCAGCTAGCAATTTTGCTTTATCGACAGGATAAATAACTGGTTGCATAATTTTGAATCTATAAACTATATACGTTTTTTTTCACTTCTGCTGCCCACTCTTTGGGAGTCTTACTTTTATCGAACGTTTCCCACGGGATGGGTTTACCTATACTTAATGTGAATGTAGAACCTTTTTTATTGAATGTTTCCTTGGGGAGGCACATCATTTCGAGGTTTACTTTCAAGCCTATTTTTTTTCTGAAGTTAGCGAGGTTGTAGAAGAACTTGGAGTTCTCGCCTTTCACGTGTATCGGAACAATATCACGTTGGTATTTCACGGCTTTCACGATAAAGCTCTTTTGCCACTCGGGATCAATGATTACCCCCTTGGTCTTACGACTGACCATCCCTGCCGGGAAGGTGATTATTTGCGCGTCGGAAGCGAAAGCGTTTTCGAGATCGGCAGCGGCTTCTTTTGCCAGAGCCCCGTGCTTGTTGACGGGCAGGAAGATGTTGTTCAAGTTCTTCAAGTTCATCAACAAGTCGTTTACCGGGAATTTTAACGGACTGTATTTTCTACCCAAATAGGAGATTAGTATAATTCCGTCCGGACCGCCGAGAACGTGGTTGGCGGCGAATATATATCGTCCGTTGGGATCGGGAAGGTTTTCTTCTCCCTCGATTTTAAAGGATAAGTCAAGGTATTCCATGACTCCGTCAGCGAAATCGAGTCCCTTGCGGTCCCCGTATTTCGAGATAAAATCGTTGATTTGGTCCTGGCAAATTAATCTTTTTAAGAATGAATAAACGAATTTAGGAATCCAGCGTGCTAATTTTGGATTTTTGCTCTTAAAAAGTTGTTCAATGTATATCGGTTTAACAGTTTCTTCCATAATTATTGTGAATTGCTCTCTCTTACTTCAAAAGTTTTGACAAAGATAAAAAACCTTATTCAATAAAATTCGTTATAGAGGATATGAATTGAAAAATATGAACATTTTTAATGAATGGAATAAGTTGAACGCAAAAAAAGAGAACTATGAAAAAATTATCTTTGATAAGTAGTGGAGTTATTTTGATGCTTTCTTTCTTGATGGTGGGGTGTAATACCATGAAGAAGTTAGAGAGAGAAGCCATCGAAACGGCAGTAGTGGGGAAGGTCTCACCTCAGCAGTTGACAGCGGTGGATGGAACGGTGAATTTTAATTATAATATTGCTTTCGCTCCCAAGCAGTTTTATAAGAAGTTAATTTTGAAAGTGACTCCCAAGATGCAATATCCCGGTGGAGAAGAGGCTATGGCACCACTTTATTTCCAAGGAGAGAAAGTGAAAGGAACGGATTATCCCGTGGTAGAGTACAAGGGTAATACGATGGCAACTTATAATTTGTCTTTCCCGTACCGTGACGGTATGCAGAAAGGCGTGCTAATCGCGGATATCGAGGCAATCATGAAGAACAAGAGCGTTACTTTGACTCCTGCTATATTGAACACGAACGGGGTGAAAGAGTGGAAAACTTACGCTTATTCCTTACCTAATAATCCTAACGCGATACCGTTGTTTACCGAAACATTCGTGAAAGATGTTCCCGCTACGGGCGTAGGTGTGGTCAGCGGTTATGTATTGTTCCCGTTATCTCAATCCGTGATCACGGACGCGCAAAAGAAATCAACCGTGATGACGCAGGCCGCTAAGGTTATGAAAGAAGTGTTGGCTAATAAGGATGCCAAGATCACGAAGATGGTCATGTATGTTTCCAGTTCTCCTGAAGGACCGGAGAGATTGAACAAGAATCTGACGACGAACCGTTTCAAGGCTGCCAAGTCTTTCTTCGAGAAAGACCTTGCTCTGGCAAATACTCCGGTGGCAAAGGATTCCAAACTTATCGTGTCTAATTTGGTAGACGAGAACTGGGATGGTTTGTATCTGTTGTTGGATGACTCTAATATACGTAATAAAGCCGCGATCGTGAAAGATTTGAAGGCTGCCCCGAGTTTGGCAAAACGTGAAGCTGTTCTTGATTCATATATCAAGTCGGTTCCGGAGTTGAAAGATGTTGTTCTTCCTGTTCTTCGTCGTGCTGACTTCTTTATATTCTACACGATGCCCGCTGTTATGCAGGTAGAGAATCAGGCAACTGCTTATTATGTGCCTCAATTACAGGAAAATTCAGTGTTGTCTGCACAGACTGACGTGAGTTTATTGAATGATCTGGCCGCTATGGCTATCCGGAATAAGGATTACCGGAAAGCCAAGAAGTTGTTGGAGTCGGCTGCCGTGATGAAAGAGCAACCGGAAGTGTTCAATAATTTGGGTATCGTGTACCAAAACGAGGGAAATAACGCGCAAGCCCAAAATATGTATTCCAAAGCATCTATCAAGAAAGAGGCCAAGTACAATTTAGGTATGTTGCTATTGCAGCAAGGTGAGTATAGCAAGGCTATTCCTTACTTGAAGGCAATGCCTGATGTAAATCTTGCTTACGCGCAATTGATGGCTAATGACAATCGTGCCGCTTTACAGACCTTCAAGAGTTTGAACTTGACGACAGGATATGAATATTACTTGATGGCTGTAGCTGCTGCCAGATTGAAAGATACGCAGACCATGGCTGACGCTTTGCAGAAAGCGATACAGCTTGATCCGCAAATGAAAGAAAAAGCTCAGATGGATAGAGAATTTTATCCTTACGCGCAAGAAACGATTTATTTGAATATTGTTGATTAAAATTGTTTGACTTTGCATTGTTGAATAGGGTTATAGCGGAGGCTATGACCCTATTTGCTATTGTATAAAAGCCAACCTGCAACTTGCAGAGCCGTAGGCTCAACTTGTAACTTGCAACTTTGTAAAGCAATTTATCGCTTTACAAAACCTTATCCGGATTCTGTTTGATGAAATCTCCCCAGTCTTTGCATTTGGAACCGCCTGTTGTCGGAAGGTTGCCTTGTATATGGTGGCAATAAGCGATGGCGATAGCGTCCGTTTCGTCCAGTGTCGAAATGGTGTCGGGCATAACCATAAACTTGCCTAACAGGATGGCAATCTGTTCTTTTGATGCCTCTCCTGTACCCGTGATGCTCATCTTGATTTTTTTAGGAGCGTACTCGAAGATAGGTATGTTGCGTTGCAGCGCGGCAGCTATAGCTACGCCTTGCGCACGTCCCAACTTGAGCATGGATTGGATGTTTTTCCCGTAAAACTGTGATTCAATGGCTAATTCGTCCGGGTGATAGGAGTCAATGACTTGCAGGGTTCTCTGGAATACCCGTTGTAACTTCAGATATGGATCATCCAGTTTCTTCATGTCCACGACTCCGGACACGACAAGTTCGGGTCTGCTGTTCTTTCCGGTAGTGCGGAGAATTGCGTATCCCATGAAATTAGTTCCGGGATCGATGCCCATGATTAGTTTTTCCATATCCTTTAGATTTCTATACTTCTTCCAGCGTGGTGCTGAAATGAAGCATTCTTTCTCCGAACATTTCTGTCAATACACCCAGTAATTTTTCTTTGTATAGTTCCATGAAAACAGCGTAATCGTCTGCAACGGAGAAAACGAGTTGCAGGGAGAATGATTTCCCATCCTCTTCATTTACCAGTATTCTGGTGAACAGAACATCACAGCATACTCCTTTGGTTTTGACGAAAGGAATATAAAATTCGTGGATGGCTTTTCTGAATGCCCCCTCTATTTCTTCTTCGACGTGGAATGTTGTGTTGTAGATAAAACGCATAGGTGTCGAGATGAAATTTAGGACGTGACCGCTGACGGTCATGTCCTAAATTGATTATTATCTGATATAGTCCGTACCCATGAATCCGCGTAAAACGTCGGGTACACGGATGCCTTCCGGTGTTTGGTTATTTTCCAGCAAGGAAGCTACGATTCTCGGCAGAGCCAGCGCACTGCCGTTAAGCGTGTGAGCCATGATGGTTTTCTTCTCTCCTTTGTCCCGGAAACGCAGTTTCAAGCGGTTCGCTTGGTATTCCTCGAAATTGGAAACGGAACTGACTTCCAACCAACGATTCTGGGCTTTGGAATATACCTCGAAATCGTAAGTTAGGGCAGACGTGAAACTCAGGTCACCACCGCACAACCGAACGATACGGTAAGGGAGCTCCAGTTTTTGCAACAAGCCTTCCACGTGTTTTACCATACCGTCCAGAGCCTCGTAAGACGCTTCCGGGCGAGTGATTTGCACGATTTCCACTTTATCGAACTGGTGCAGACGATTCAATCCGCGCACGTCCTTACCGTATGAACCCGCTTCCCGGCGGAAACAAGCCGAATAGGCTGTGTTTTTTACCGGCAACTGGTCCGCGTCAAGAATAACATCCCGGTAAAGGTTCGTTACCGGAACTTCTGCCGTCGGGATAAGGTAAAGTTTATCCTCGTTCACGTAATACATTTGTCCGTCCTTGTCGGGCAATTGTCCGGTTCCGAAGCCGGAATCTTCATTCACCACAAGGGGCGGTTGTACTTCCTCGAACCCGGCTTTGATGTTTTCTTCCAGAAAGAAATAGATCAAGGCTCTTTGCAAACGGGCTCCCAATCCTTTGTACACGGGGAATCCTGCTCCGGTGATTTTTACACCTACCTCGAAATCGATTAATTGATATTTCTTTGCCAGATCCCAGTGGGGGAGTTGTCCTTCCTCGTGGGCGGGCACGTTGTCGCATACTTTCACGATCACGTTGTCGGCATCGCTTTTGCCGGGAGGTACGGAGTCGTGGGGAAGGTTCGGCAGGCGCACGATGAGCGTGTTCAACTCGTTCAGCGTTTCGTTGTGTTTGGTTGTCAACGCGGCGATTTCCTCTTTCAAACGGGTGGTGTTTGCACGGGCAGTTTCCGCTTCCTCTTTTTTTCCTTCTTTCATCAACGAGCCGATTTGTTTCGAGATGCTATTCATTTCGGCTTGTTTATCGTCTGATTCTTTTTGAAGGTTCTTTCTCTCGTTGTCAAGAGAGATGATTTTTTCTACTAATTCCTTGGCATCAAAGTTTTTCACGGCTAATTTACGAATCACCGTTTCTTTGTTTTCCTGAATAAATTTAAGGTTTAGCATCCCGTCTTAATTTTAGGTTTTAGATTTTAGATTACGGGAACAAAAGGCTTTTGAGGATACCGTTGTTCCGGGGTGTAAAAATAAAAAAACTCCTGTACTTTACCAAGGACAGGAGTTCGAAATATGTTCATTTTTCTGTTTACTCGGCAATAGCTTCAACAGAAACGTACGATTTGTTGTCTTGTTTCTTTTTGAAAACAACTTTTCCGTCGATCAACGCGAACAAGGTATGATCTCTACCTAATCCCACGTTCAAACCGGGGTTGTGTACAGTTCCTCTTTGACGAACAATAATACTACCAGCCTTGGCGAATTGTCCGCCGAAAATCTTTACTCCTAATCGTTTGCTTTCTGATTCACGACCGTTCTTAGAGCTACCGACTCCTTTCTTGTGTGCCATATCGTCTTATAATTTTAGAAGTTACAAAATAAATTAAGCGTTGATCGTTTCGATCTGAATTTGAGTCATACATTGACGATGACCGTTCTTTTTGCAGTATCCTTTTCTTCTCTTTTTCTTGAAGATGATTACTTTGTCAGCTTTCAAGTGAGATAATACTTTTGCCGTAACTTTGGCTCCTTCTACAATTGGAGTACCGATTTTGATATCTCCTTCATTGTCCACTAAAAACACTTTGTCAAATTCTACTTGAGAACCTTCTTCTGCAGCCAGTCTGTGAACATAGACTTTACGGTCTTTCTCAACTTTGAATTGTTGTCCTGCGATTTCTACAATTGCGTACATTGTTCTAATTCATTTTTAAGTTAATACCATGGGGTGGGCATTTCTCCGCTTGGTGTACCCCTGAGGTTAAATTTTCGCTCGGCAAAAGTAGTAATTGTTTTTGAAACGGCAAAGATTTCACTGAATAAAACGGTGTTGTTTTTAATAGAAATTCTTTGGATTCGTATTTTTGAGTGGATATTGAATAATTAAAGGTAAAATGTCGTGAATGGTAGTGAGATATTATTGCTAATATCATGAAGCGGGTCGAAATCAAGAATGGTAATTCAAGAAAATAATGATATTATGATTAGTTTTGTGTGTTTGCTTGAATTTTATCAAAATACGAAGAAGTATTTAGTATATTGCCGATATATGGAAAATTATTCTTATTAAGTTTGATGATTTTCAAAATAGCTAAAAATATACTATATTGCCTAATGAACTATTTTTTTTAATCTTTTTAAAAATAGGGTAAATTCTTTGATATATGAATTTATTTTAATATTTTTGTAATACTAATTATTTACTAATTTAAAATACAAATAACATGAAAAAGAGGATCGTTTTTATTTTCGCATTGTTTTTAGGGTTGACAGGCTTCGGTGGAGAGGGGCGAGTTATGGAGCAAAGTCATATAAATTTCCATGAGAGAGTTTCTGCTTTAGGGGAGGTGCTTAGAATAGTTAAAGGTCTTCCTGAGAAGATTATGGTTGATGAAGGTCAGGATGTTAGATTTAGTGCTACTGTTTCGTCATCCGATTATTCGGTTAAATGGTTTAAGAATGGTGATGAAATTGTAAATGGAGATAGATTTTTTCTCTCTCGTAATGGAAATACTGCAACTTTGCTAATAAAAAAAGTGGTTCCAGAAGATGCAGGTGAATATAGTGTGCAATTTATAAATAAGGAAGGACCGATTGTGTCAAAAACGTCACTATTTGTTGTATTGCCGGAATAAGAAAAATATTTAATTTTATTTTGTTAATTATAAGAATATTTTCAATATATCTTCAAGTAATTCTTTAAAACTATTTGTCTTTTTCTTAAGTGCGGGTGCTTTTAAGAAAGTGTTATACATCAAAAATCAAGTGTTATGGGAGTTAATTGTGTTTTAATTGAAATTTTATATGGGTTCAAACGTGCTCGCCGGAATGTTATTTTTTTGATGTTTGCTATTCTTGGAATCGTGGGAATAGTTCTTTACGTGTTTACGTCGTTATCTGCTTTGCTCCAAGTCGAAAGTCTCGACCAACTTTTAAAGCAACCTCCAATGGAATGGGTATCTCAGGCATTACCTTCGTCTATACCCTTCCGGTGTGCTTATTTGTTCAATATATTGCAGCTTTTCTTCGTGACAATACTCGTTATCAATGATGCGAGAATATCCCGCATGGACACCATAGATGCTTTGAATGTTCACCCGCAGGGGAATTCAGAGAGTTCGATAGGGAATGTCGTGGGAAAATTCCTTGCCTTTTCGATAGTCAACGTGTTGAGCTTCGTCTTTTGTGGCTTGCTGAATCTTCTTTTTTATTCCAATGTGTTTAACATCGGGTATTACTTCTTTTATTGGGTGACGTTGAACCTCCCGACTTTGGTCTTTTGTTTGGGGCTCTCGACTCTCGTGGTAAGACTAACGAAAAATCAGGGTTTGAGTGTAATCTTTTTGACAGCTATTCTTGGCGTGTTGACCCTTCCCGGTTCAGTTTGGCTAAACGGGGTGTTTGACCCGCTGGCGGCGAAAATTCCCAATATGTTCTCCGATTTCACAGGACACGTGAACCTCGGGGGGTACTTGTTACAACGGGTATTTATTTTGTTCTGGGGTGTTGGTCTA